>CAZKMJ010000178.1:0-5061 GCA_964553835.1 uncultured bacterium | reverse complement strand
AGGAAGGCAAGAAGCGCATCATGGAGCGGAAGTTTTTCCCCGGTTACATCATGGTGCAGATGGATCTTACAGATGACAGCTGGTATCTGGTCAAGAATACCCCGGGTATTTCCGGGTTTGTCGGTTCAGGCAAGACCCCGATCCCGCTTTCGGAAGACGAAGTCAATTCGATTCTCCGCCAGCAGGACGAAAAAACTTCGAAGCCCAAGCCGAAAGTGGAATTCACGGCGGGTGAGAGTGTTCGAGTGAAGGAAGGCGCTTTCGCCAATTTCAACGGCACCATCGAAGAAGTCAATCCGAACCGCGGAAAGTTGAAAGTCATGGTCACAATTTTCGGGCGTCAAACGCCTGTTGAACTTGAATACTGGCAAGTGGAGAAAATCTAATGCCTCCTAAAGAACTGGTTACAAAAATTAAATTGCAAGTCCCGGGCGGTCAGGCCAACCCTGCTCCTCCCATCGGTCCCGCGCTCGGTCAGCACGGGCTGAACATCATGGAATTCTGCAAACAGTTTAACGAACGCACCAAGGACCGTCCCGGCACGATTCTTCCGGCCGTGATTTCTGTTTTTAAAGACAAGTCCTTCACGTTCATTCTGAAAAACCCGCCGGTCTCCGCGGCTCTTAAAAAAGCTGCCGGGCTTGCGAAAGCGTCACCTGAACCGGGCCGGAACCTGATCGGCAAAGTCACCAAAGCTGAATGTGTTGAAATCGCCAAGCAGAAAATGGCGGACTTAAATACGACCAAGCTCGAAAGCGCCGTGCGTATCGTTGAAGGCACGGCCCGCAGCATGGGTCTGGAAGTCGTGGAGAAAAAATAAAATGCCAGCCGTCGTCAAAAGAAGCAAAAGATTCAAGAAGCGCGCCGCTCTTGTGGACCGTGAAAAGCGTTATTCACTGGCCGATGCGGTCAAGATTTTGAAAAAGGTTGAAGCAGGCAAGTTTGATGAAACTATCGTTCTGAATTTCCAGCTTGGCATCAAGACCGATTCCGGCACTGAAAACGTGCGTGGCGCGGTCAGCCTTCCGCATGGAAGTGGTAAAAAAGTTCGCGTGGTCGCGTTCGCCAAGGGCGACGGAGCGCGTGAAGCCAAGGAAAACGGCGCGGATGAAGTCGGCGCTGAAGAACTGGTCGCCAAGATCCTGGGCGGCTGGATGGAGTTTGACGCCGTGGTCGCTCACCCGGACATGATGCGTGAAGTTTCCAAGCTTGGCCGTGTGCTCGGCCCTAAAGGTCTGATGCCTACGCCCAAGACCGGAACTGTAACGCCGCAGGTTGGCAAGGCCGTGAAAGAACTCAAGGCCGGCCGTATCGAATTCAAATCCGACAAGACTGGCGGTCTTCACGCGGTCTGCGGAAAGCTCTCTTTCAATGAAAATGCACTTCTGGAAAACGCCAAGGTTGTTGTGAAGGCGGTCCAGGATGCAAAGCCCCAGACCAGCAAAGGGGATTATCTTAAATCAGCAACTTTAACCACGACGCAGGGTCCGGGTATCCGCCTTGCCGTGGGAAGTCTGTAAGAGGTCAGCCATGCCGTCAGAAGCCAAAGAATTTTTGATGAAGGAAGTTGAAAAAGAATTCGCCGCGCCGTACGCATTTTTCTCGAGCTTTGAAAAACTGCCGGTGGCCGATCTTTCCGAATTCCGCAAGTCTATTTCCAAAGTTTCCAAGCGCTCTCTGGTGGTGAAACATACTTTTGCCAAGAAGATCCTTGAGAAGAAGTCCATGGGCGGTTTTGAACAGCTGCTCAAGGGCCAGGTCGTTGTGACCTTCGGCGATGCCGAACCGCAGAACATCTCCAAGGCCATCATGGATTTCATGAAGACCAACGATAAGATTGTTCCGGCCGGCGTGATTTTCGAAGAAAAGATTTACGGCAGCGATTTTGTGAAGCAGCTTGCCAAGATGCCCTCGCGGCATGAACTTTTGACCCAGGTTGTTGTGCGTGTCAAATCCCCGATTTCAGGATTTGTCATGACGCTGGGAGCCATCACCCGCGGTTTGGTGATTGCGTTGAATGAAATCAAGAAACAAAAAGAAGCGGCTCCGGCGGCTTAAAAATTTAAATCGATTTAAGGGAGGAAGTACAAATGTCAACTGAAGCTGTTGTAGAAAAAGAAGAAGTCAAGAAAGAGGGTAAGAACGTGTCTGAAAAACTGCAAACCATCATGAAGACCATCGAAGGCCTTACGGTCCTCGAACTGGCTGATCTTGTGAAGGCTCTTGAAGATAAGTTTGGCGTTAGCGCTGCGGCTGCGGTCGCGGTTGCGGCTCCTGCTGGCGGCGGTGCTGGTGCTGGCGCGGCTGCTGCTGAAGAGAAGACCAGCTTTACGGTCGTTCTCGCTAATTCCGGCGACAAGAAGATCCAGGTCATCAAGGAAATCCGTGCTCTGACCAACCTCGGCCTGAAAGAAGCCAAGGACCTTGTCGAAGGCGCTCCCAAGACTGTTAAGGAAGGCGCTACCAAGGAAGAAGCTGACAAGATCAAGAAGATCCTCGAAGAGCAGGGCGCGAAGGTCGAGATCAAGTAATACCCTGGACCCTTCGCCTTTAAAAAGCGAAGGGCCTGTGGTGTTTCTGCGCCTGTTTCTATTGAATAAAATCTGAAGCCTACTTTGGAGGCAATACGTATATGACTCTTTTTATGGAAAGAAAAAACTTCACCAAGATCCACGACACGATGGACCTCCCTAATCTTGTCGAGATCCAGGTGAAGTCGTACATGGATTTTCTGCAGAGCGAAAGCTCCAAGCGTTCACGCAAGCGCCAGGGCCTTGAGGCTGCATTCCATGACTGTTTCCCCATTGAGAGTTTTGACGGCACGTGCAAGCTGGAATATGTCGGATACAACCTGGGCAAGCCCAAGTATTCGATTCCGGAATGTCACAAGCGCGGCATGACGTATGCGGCTCCTCTTAAAGTAAAGCTTCGCCTCGTCCGCAAAGGTATTTCCAAGGAACAGGAAGTCTACATTGGTGAACTTCCGCTTATGACCGAAACCGGCACCTTCATTATTAATGGTGCTGAGCGCGTTGTGGTTTCTCAGCTGCACCGTTCTCCGGGCGTGTCTTTGGAAGAAACCCCGCATCCCAGCGGCAAGAAAATCTTCAGCGTCCGCATTATTCCTTACCGCGGCGCTTGGATTGAATTTGAATCGGACATCAATGATGTGCTTTACGCCTACATTGACCGCCGCCGCAAAATCCTGGCCACTACTCTTCTCCGCGCTCTCGGATATTCTTCTACCCTCGATATCCTGAAGGAGCTGTATCAGATTGAGAAGGTCAAGGATCTGGACAAGGGCTCTGCCAAGAAACTTGAAGGCCGCGCGCTGGCGGATGATGTTCTTCATCCCCAGACGAAGGAACCGATCGCGCTTGCCGGCTCAAAGCTGACAAAGGAAGTTCTCAGCGTTATTCTTTCCAACAATGTTTCAACGCTTCAGCTGCTTATGATTGGCCCGGATGACGTGGCTATTCTGAACACGCTGGAACGTGATCCGTATCGCAACGCGCAGGACGCGCAGGTCGCGATCTACCGCCGCATTCGCCCGGGCGATCCTCCTACCGAAGCCAGCGCAAAAGACCTGATCAACAAACTTTTCTTTGATGCTCAGCGTTATGATCTTGGCGATGTCGGCCGTTTTATGCTGAACCGCAAGCTCGGCCTTGAAACCAGCCTGAAACAGACCACTCTTACTAAAGAAGATGTGATCAAGGTTGTGTCCACTCTTCTCAAGCTGCGCTCCGGCGAATACAAGATCGATGATATCGACCATCTTGGTAACCGCCGCGTCCGCTCTGTCGGCGAACTTCTGCAGAACCAGTTCCGTGTGGGTCTTGCCCGCATGAAGCGTTCCTGCCTTGAGCGTATGTCGATTTATGATCTCGACGCCGCCATGCCGCACAACCTGATCAACCCGAAACTTATTTCTGCCGCCATCAAGGATTTCTTCGGCCGCAGCCAGTTGTCCCAGTTTATGGACCAGACCAACCCGCTTGCTGAACTTACGCACAAGCGCCGTCTTTCTGCGCTTGGTCCCGGCGGTCTTTCCCGCGAACGCGCCGGCTTTGAAGTCCGCGACGTTCATCCGTCTCACTATGGCCGTATCTGCCCGATTGAAACTCCGGAAGGTCCGAACATCGGTCTGATTGCGTCTCTTTCCACCTTCGCGCGTGTGAATGACAAGGGTTTCCTTGAAAGTCCGTACCGCAGAGTTGAAAAAGGCCGTGTTACGGAAAAGATCGAATACCTTACGGCTGACATTGAAGATAAGTATGTCATCGCTCAGGCGAATGCCAGCATTGATAAAAAAGGAAATTTCCTGGACGAAGTCGTTTCCTGCCGTTTCAAGGGCGATTTCCCCAAAAAGGTTCCGACCGAAATTGATTACATGGACGTTTCTCCGCGCCAGCTTGTGTCTGTGGCTGCTGCTCTGATCCCGTTCCTGGAACATGACGACGCGAACCGCGCGCTTATGGGCTCCAACATGCAGCGCCAGGCGGTTCCGCTTCTGATCACGGATGCTCCTGTGGTTGGCACGGGCATGGAGCTTCATGTCGCCAAAGACTCTGGCGCCACGATCCTTTCCAAGTCCCGCGGCACGGTCAAGGCTGTCAGCTCCAATGAAATTGTTATTGATGATTTTGTTTACAAGCTCAAGAAGTTCGAGCGCTCTAACGCCGGCACCTGCATCAACCAGCGTCCGCTGGTCAGCGTGGGTGACAAGGTTAAGCGTGGTGACATCATTGCTGACGGCGCTGCCACGGATAAAGGCGAACTTGCCCTTGGCCGCAATGTGACCGTTGCTTTCATGCCCTGGCGCGGCTACAACTTCGAAGACGCGATCATCCTCAGCGAAAAACTCTGCAAGGAAGACGTTTATACGTCCCTTCATATTGAAGAGTTTGAAATCGAAGCCCGCGACACGAAGCTTGGTAACGAAGAAATTACCCGCGACATTCCGAACGTCAGCGAAGAAGCGCTCAAAGACTTGGACCAGGAAGGCGTCATTCGCATCGGCGCCGAAGTGAAGCCCGGCGATATTCTTGTCGGTAAGAT
>CAZKMJ010000177.1:0-5181 GCA_964553835.1 uncultured bacterium | reverse complement strand
GTTGCCCGAGTCGCGGCTGCGCGCCGGGGCAATGCGCTCCTGGATGGCCGGCGGAATACCGGGGCCGGTGTCTGTCACGCTGATTTCAACCCAATCTCTGCCCTCCCGGTTGACTTTGCGGGTTTGGAGGGTCAGTTTGCCGGCGTTTTCCATGGCATCAATTGCGTTTGTGCAAAGATTGATCACGATCTGCTGAATATGGCCGTGATTGGCCATGACTTGAGGCAGGTTTTCTGCGAAATGGTTTTCCATTGTAATATTTTTTACGCGGCTCTGCGCCGCGATCAGCGAATAGGCGCCCTCAATCGCAGAATTGACGTCTTGCAGCGACTGCTCCGCCTTGCCTCCCCGCGAAAAAGTCAGTAAGTCAAGCACCAGCTGCTTGCAGCGCAGCGCTTCTCGTTCAATAGATTGCAGCGGCTTTTCAAATTCACTTCCAGGAGCCACGCGCCTCAAAAGGCTCTGGGCGAAACCCAGAATGACTCCCATGGGGTTGTTGATTTCATGCGCCACTCCGGCCGCCAGCTGACCCACGCTTTCCATTTTCCGCGACTGCATCAGCTGACTCTCTACTTTTTTTCTTTCATCCACATTACGCACAACCACCATCAACTGATTTTCAATGAAAGGAAGGATGCGGGCCTCGAAATAGCTTGTTTTGCCGTCCCGGTGCATTTCATATTCAAAACTGACCGCTTTCTTCGTCTCATAACCCTGGTGGATCAGCTTCTCAAACTCGCGCCGTGAGTTTTCAGGAAGGCCGTCCTGAATTTTTTTTCCGGTCAACTCTTCCGGAGAAAGGTATAAGTCCGCGGATTTTCCTGACTTACAGTCCAGAATGGTGCCTTTGGAATCAATGCGGAAAAGCAGGTCTGGAAATGCTTCGAAAAGAGCGCGAATGTCCGCGTTGGCCTGGAACAGCTCCTGCGAGCTGAATTCCAGCGACCTTTCGAGCATGTTGCGGTCCTGGTCAAATTCAAAATAGGCCTGGCTGACCGCTTCCACAAACGGCCGTATTTCTTCCGGCAAGTTTCCGGAGGGGAAATATTTTTTAATTTGCCTTAAAAGGAGCGAGTGAAGCGGGCTTGAAGGTTGTTTCATTCTTCAGAGATTGTTGTGATGGTCATGGTCTGATTGTGAAGTTCACATTTCGCGCCGGGAGTAAATGGGGAAATTTCTCCGTAAGAATAAAAACCGGTAAGAACGGCGCCCTGCCCTAGAATTTCACGAACACTTTCAACTTCTTCTTCAACCCTCTGTTTCAGAATCAGCTTTCTGCCCACGCAGCTGATCAGGATGGCCAGTTGAGGCGTTTTGGATCCAATGATTTGATAGGAAGCTTTTGCGGCACCCGCCGCGCCGTCAATCAAGCGGTCAAAATTGGCTTTCATCAGACGGGCCATACCTCCCTGCGGCATATTGCCCGCAAAGGTCATGCTTTTTTGCTTCTCATCAACGCCCAGAATAGTACGGACAACCGGCGTTTCCTTTTCTTTGGTGCGAAGACTGAGCGGAAAAAGCAGCCCGGTTGCGGGAAGACCGCCAGCGTGCTCACCCAGATATTTTTTATAGAGCTCCAGCGCGGACCTTCCATCGAGCTCGTAAAGCACATTACCCTCAGAGCGGGTGATCAAGCGCTCCGGGCCAAAAGGATCCCATCCGCCCAAGGAGCCATAACCAATTTTCAATCGGTCGCCGTAAAGCGCGAGCACAGAAACAATTCCGGTATCCGGTGTTCCGTTTTCTCCAAAAACAAGTGTCTCGTGAAAATCCGCTCCGTCTCCGGACAACCCCCCGGTTACCGCGACTTTAACAGGAAGATTCTGGCTGAGACCTTTTACCAGGTCGCTGCCGTTAACATGAAGACCATCCGAAATCACAAAAACATGCGCCAGGCCTTTTTTTTCGATCATGCTCGCAAGTTTTTCGCCGGCTTTCAGGCTTTCACGCCCATCCTGGATTTTGACAGACGCAAAAACAGTTTTCGATTTTTCAAAATAGACGGCGCTGGAAACAAGAGTGTTATCCAAAACCCGGGTGCCGTAAATTTCACCGGCGGTGGAACAGCCAATCAAACGTGCTTTGGGATAGGTTTTGCGAAGAGTTTCAATGAGGTCCTTTTGCTTTTTCAGGACCCCTGTGGAGGCGAAAACAAAGACAACCTGCGGTTTTTCGTCGGGCGTCGAAGGAAGCTTTTCCCATCCCGTTCCGGACCATAAGGATTGTGTGACCTTCATATTTGCCCTCCTTTGGAAGTATACCCTTCCTATAAGTAACGGACAAACAAGGGATTCTTTGAGTGCGCCCGAGAGGAGTTGAACCTCTAACCTTCTGATCCGTAGTCAGACGCTCTATCCAATTGAGCTACGGGCGCGCAAAGCGGGTGAATGATTAATTCCAAAACGCTTATCCTGTTCGGAAGGTCAGAACTTCAACAACCTTCTGAGCGTTTGGTGCCGTCCCAAGCGCCAACTCGCAAGCAGGATTGCTACTGGGAAGAGCAGAGAGTATATCGAAAAACTCTAATAATTGGTAGCGAGAAAATCTACCGCCTTTGGCCTGTCTATAAAAGCTGTCTATAGACATTTTATTTAAAGAAATCATGAAAATCTTTAAACTTGCGGCTGCTTAAAAAGCCCATTGCTATTGTTCTTGGATCTTTTACACCAGGTCTTTCATTTTAGAATAAAGGTACTCCCCGATCTTCGCGCATCCAGAGGGTGTATTATGTTCAAGATCGGAAAAATCTTCATACTTAAGCTCTAATTCTTTGGCGAGATCAAAGCAAATCAGATTTTCTTTCCTGCAGATGGACAGAGTCCTCTGATTAAGCAAGTCTAAAACGTAATAATCATCAACTCCGTTAATCTGACGCCCCCAGCATTCAAACGAGTTTTTCGCTCCAAGAATTTGCCCCTCTTTATTTTTAAAATGATATGTCTGTTGTGTAATCAAAATCGGCTCCGCATGAAACTCCCTGATCCTCATGAGCAACCGGTAAAGTCGCTTCTCATAAGCGTCGAGAGCAGAACCAAATGAACCCTGATAGTCTTTAATAATTGGTTTATCGGTCAGATTATGATCCGGATTCGGCGTTTCAGGATAAACAAATTTCCCAAGGCGATACTCTTTTTTGATTTGCAATAAAATCCCCCGAAACGTCCGGTACAAATAGTAAAGAGCGCTTTTCGTGGCAATCAGAGACTCGATTGAGTTTTCATCTTCGAAGAAGGGGGCGTACATCTTCTCACTTGAACACGTGTCATTAATCCCAATATAAGCAAGCACATATTTAGGCCGAAGGTTCGGGATTTTTTTCAACCAGATATGAAGGCTTCTCGAGTGGCCTAAAACAGACTGTCCGTCTATTCCGGCATTGGCGATTTGAACGTCCTTGCCCGCCTCCTTGAACCGGGAGGCAAGAATATCCTGCCAAGTTTCACCCTCCGTAATATCGCTTTGATCTGTTGTGCTGCCACCAACCGTCAAAAGCCGCACTTTTGAAACGTCGGAAAACGGACCTCTTAACCCGTTGCGGTCTCGTTTATAAAAAATCTTCCCCGTTGCGGATGGGTAAATCGAAGAAATATCTTTTTCGATCGCAATATCGTGCGGAACGTTGAGCCGCTCCATCCCCTTATGGCCCCGCCAATTACCGAAGAAATATTCGACAAAAAAAATTCCGGCGGAAAAAATAACCAGGTTGAAAAATGCGATTTTTAGAATCTTTTTGAATCGCCGCATTTATTCTTATTACCTAGGATGACACAAGAAATCAGGTCGGGACAAATCAAGTCGGCGGGTTTTCTTTAAGAGCTTTGCGTTTGACGGAGAGTTCTTTGGAATGTTCGCGGCGGATGCGGCCTTCCTGGAAACGGCGCTTTTCATCCTCTGTTTCAAGCACGAGCTGCGGGGCGGAGACCGCCTGCCCCTTTTCATCAATCGAGACCATAGTAAAATAGCAGGAGTTGGTATGGCGCCGTTTTCCCGTCCTCAAATCTTCAGCCTCGATGCGGATTCCAACTTCCATGGAGGAACGGCCCACATAATTGATACATGCCTTAAAAGTCACAACTTCTCCGATATGAATCGGATCGCGGAAGTCAACTTGGTCCACAGCCACAGTCACACAGCCCGGCCCAGCGTGCCGGGCAGCGCACATGTAAGCTACGGCATCCGCCATGGAAAGAATGGTGCCGCCATAAATATTGCCGGCAGGGTTAGCATGCTGGGGCATCATCAGATGCGTAGTTTCAATTCTTGAATCGGAAACTTTTTTGGCGAGTGTGGTCATAGATTCTGCTCAATGGCGGTTTTTAGATTTTTCCAGGTTTCATTGTTTGGCTCCTCCATCAAGACGCGCTGAATCAGGTCCATAGCGTCAGAATAGCGGCCCGCATTGTAATAGGTATCGGCAAGCAAACCGCGATGCGTAGTGGAAGGGTCCATTTTGACGGCCTTTTCTGCAAACTTAAGCGCTTCATCATTGTTGGATCTCATATGAAGCGCGGAAAGCACCGCGAGCCGGTAAACCTTGGCTTCATCGCGGGATTCCAACTCGCCGCCCGCTGAGTTCATTTGAAATGAATCCGAAGCTTCCAGGGAAGAGATGGCTTTTTTGGAACGTTCAAACGCGGCTTTGTAATTTCCCTCGTTAAATAATTTCAGCGCGGCCGCATGTTCGCGAATCACAACCGTGGGTGACCCTGTGCTGATATTGCCGATCCGGATACGGCCGTCGGGCAGCTTTTCAAAGGCGGCCGTGCGCTGGTCCAGATCTTCCAGCGCGTTTTTCAACATTTCAAAATCCTGCCTCGATAGCTGAACAGTGTCTCCACCACCCAAACGCTTTCCCCATTCCTTCAGCAGTTTTCCGGTAACCGTATCCTGGAAATTTTCCATGATTTTGATATTTTCCAACAGGGCAGCGTCGAAAGCGGCCAGATCGTCAGGCGCAGCGGAACCAGAAGGCGCGGCGCGGTGCACGCGTAAAACCGCGAGCACGCAGACAGCTGCTGCCAATAAGCAAATAAAAACGATCAGGAAAAATTTTGTTTTTTTGAATGTTTTCGTGGATTGCATAAAGGGATCACGGAGAGGGGGGGATTTGAACCCCCGGTACCGGTTTTCACCAGTACAGCGGTTTAGCAAACCGCCGCCTTAAACCGGGCTCGGCCACCT
>CAZKMJ010000176.1:0-5181 GCA_964553835.1 uncultured bacterium | reverse complement strand
TTGGTGGTTTGCTCGGCCGCGGTCTTGTGAATGCCGCTACCTGCTTCGTGGACATCATTGTCCAGACCGTTAACGGCACCAAGGAAGGGCCTCCCTTCGTCGGTACCCTGACCGGCCTCGGCGGCGGTCTTGCCTGCACCGCGCTTCGCGCGACCTCAGGCGTCCTGGACGTTGCCACTTTCTGGGTCCCCGGATTCAATGGTATTCCGGTTTCCAAAAGCTATGACAACTGCCTTGAAACCGCGGAAGAAGCTCCCGCCCAGGAAGTTTCGGCCCCTGTCGCTGCCCCGCAGCCTGTGCTTGAAGAACAGCCTGCTCCCAAGCGCGACGCGTACGACTACGTTAAGAAATAAAGTTTAAGAGGTCTGAAAATAAAAAACCCGGAGGCTTAAAAGCTTCCGGGTTTTTTATTGCCTAAAATCTGGAGAGGTTTGGAACTACAGACCTAAATCGCGGAGAGTAAAGAGAGGCGAGTAATTGTACTTGGCCAGAAGGTCAGCGGCGCCTTCATTGCGGTCGACAAGGCAGATGACTTTCACGACCTTGGCCTTGAGCTTTTCCACTTCCTGGATCGCAGTCAGCACAGAACCGCCTGTGGTAATCACGTCTTCGACCATGACCACATGGTCGCCTTCCTGAATGGCTGGCCCTTCAATCATTTTCTGAGTGCCGTGCTTCTTGGCTTCCTTGCGTACGATAAAGGCCTTGATAGGGTTGCCGGTCTGGGAACTTAAAAGGGAGACTGCAGCGGCAATCGGGTCCGCGCCCAGTGTAGGGCCGCCCACAGCGTCTACCTTGGCGCCGTGCAGGGTCGCCAGGATGGTCTTGCCCACTAAAAGTGCCCCGTGAGGGTCGAGCGTGACCTGCTTGCCGTCGATGTAAAAATTGGATTTTTTGCCGGAAGCCAGAGTGCGTTCTTCGCCCTTCATGAACGCTTTTTCCTTGATGGTTTTCAGCAATTCTTCTTTAAGCTTGGGAAGATCCATGGGGGGTAATCTACCTCAAAAATCCACAGGCGTGGAAATTTTTTTAGTCCCTGCCGTCTTCTGGCATATGCGCCGGGAAAGGCCGCGGAACATCTGTGCTTCGGAGCGCAAAAGCCCGCCGCGGTTCCACATCCGGCGGAAAGTCGAAGTTACCCTTTCCACAATTTTCGCTTTGGATCCCGGCCTTTCATAACCCAGCGCCTGCAGCGCCTTATGCAGACGGTCCAGAACCTCAGCCTGTTCTTCCTTGGAAACAAAATCCATGTCCGTGGTGTACTGGATTTTTTCGCCGGAAAAAACACGCGAAAATTCATAGCATACAATCAGTACGGCCTGTGAAAGGTTCAGGGAAGGGTAAACCGGATTGGCGGGAATAGTTGTGACCCAATCGCACATTTTGAGAGAAGCATTATCCAAGCCCTTGGATTCCTTGCCAAACAGCACACCCACCTGTCCCTTACCCGCGAGCGAAGGCAGTTTTTCAAGCATGTCATTCCAGGGAAGGAACGCCCCCCGTTTGGGACCGAAACGGCGTGTTGTGCCAATGACCGCATGAAGGTCTGCCACAGCATCCCCTACAGACTTGAAGACTTTTGCATTTTGTGTAACGTCCCAGGCGGACATAGACATCTTCTTGGCTTTGGACATCCAGCCACGGGGCGGTTTAACAAGCCGCAGGTCTGAAAACCCCATATTTTTCAAAGCCCGCGAAGCGGCCCCGATATTGTCCGGGTTTTCCGGTTCAACAAGAATAATAGAGATGGTTTGATCCATGGTTTATACTTCGAGCTGCTTTTTCGCTCGCTCCCGAAGGGAGTTTCCTTTAGTATTTGTGATTATGATCATCATCGGACACCGCGGCGCGGCCAGGCATTTTCCCGAAAACACTCTACCCTCTTTTGAATCCGCTTTTAAAGTCACACGCTCCGTGGAATTTGACCTGTGGCTGAGCAAAGACAATATTCCTTTTGTTTTCCATGACTCGAAACTGGACCGCACCGCCAATGGTTCCGGCTTTGCGACATCCAGGAGCCTGGCTGAGCTTCAAAAGTTCGACGCGGGCTTTCATTTCGATCCCAAGCAGGATAAATCATTTCCCTTCCGCGGACAAGGCATCAAAATTCCCTCTTTTGAGGACCTGCTGAAGTCCTTTCCGGGCAAGCACTGGTGCGTGGAAATCAAGCAGAACTCCGCGGATCTTGTGCATCAGAGTGTGAAACTACTGAAAAAATATGACAGCCTCGGGGACTGCGTTATCGGTTCCAAATATCACAGGATTTCCGAGACCATGCAAAAATTTTATCCGGAATTGCCGCGATTTTTTTCAAAACGCGACATGGTGATGAACTTCCTGGACTTTAAAAAAGGCGGGACGCCGAAGGCCGATCCTTCAGGGGTGGCTTCCATGCCTGTGCGGGTGCAATGCGGCATGGACTTCACAAGCGCTGCATTCATTCAATATCTTCACGCCAAAAAAGTGACGGTGTATTTCTGGACAGTCAATGATGAGAAAACCATGCTGAGACTGAAACAGAACGGAGCGGACGGGATCATTACAGACGACCCGGTTTTCGCAGCCGGGGTTCTACGGTAATTACTCTTCTCCGACCTCTTCCTGCCAGGGATAATCCGGAAGGTCAAAATAGCGGGTCATGGGACGGATATCATCCGTAAACGGCACCACAAACGGCGGGAAAATGGCGATGTCCTATCCTGCTGAAGAAATCCGCATAAAGAAATTATAGAAAGCCGCGAAAGGATAGGTGGCAGGCCACCATTTGGGGTGTGCTGCCTTTTCGATTTTGTACGCGCGAACCACTTCCATGGGGCTGGAAAACGCGTTGATCACGCCGCGCTTGAACACAAAGCCCATGCGCTGCCGGGGCTTAAGGTCGGAACGGCCTTCATGCGTGATTTCAGCAGGCGCCGCTGCCGTCAAAAGAAAGAATAGGCTCAGGATGCTCAGGGCTTTTCTCATAGATTCTCCGTATTCTGTCATTTATTTTCGGCTATTGCCAGAAAAAATCCATCGGTTTGATGCTCATGCGGAAAAAGCCGCAGGGATTCCTTCCCGTCCGGCAATGGCACCCGGACCATACCCGGGTGAAGCTTGAAAAACTCTTCCATGACCTGCTCATTTTCTTCAGGCTCCAGTGAACAGGTGGCGTAATAAAGCCTGCCGCCTTTTTTTAGATAAGGCAGGACATTTTCCAGGATGGCCAGCTGGTCTTTCCTGCATTCCAGGACCTTTTCCATGGAAATCTTCCACTTGGCGTCAGGATTCCTCCGGAGCGTGCCCGTCCCTGAGCAGGGCGCGTCCACCAGGATTTTATCAAAACCCTTTTTAGCCTGGGAAATTTCACCCATCCGGTTTATGTCCGCTGGAAAAATATTAAAAAGCCCGGCGCGTTTCGCGCGCTTGGCAAGCTCATCCAGTTTTTTGGAACGGATGTCAGTGGCAATGACCCGGCCTTTATTCTGCATCATAGCTGCCACCAGGAGCGTCTTCCCCCCGCCGCCCGCGCACGCATCCCAGACCAATTCACCCGGCTTTGCGTCTACAAGCTGGCATAAAATCTGACTTCCCTCATCCTGCACCTCAAAAAATCCTTCCCGGAATTCCTCAGTATCAAAAAGATTGGCCCGTTCCTTAAAAATAATGCCGTAGGGCGAACGTCGTGTTTCCCGTAATTCGAATCCTTGTTTTTCAAATTTCTTAACCAGCTTTTCACGCGTAATTTTTACGGGATTTACGCGAATTACAAAGGGCGGGCGTTCCTGACAGGCAAGCATCAGGCTGCGGCAGGTCTCCATTCCAAAATTTTCCTGCCAGCGTTTTACCAGCCAGTCCGGAAATGAGGTCAGGTCCTCACTTCGTATTTTGCGGATGGTCTCAGCGGTAATGGGCCAGTTTTTCCAGCGGGCATACTCCAGAATTTCACTTTCCTCGATCAGGTCTTCGCGAGTAGCGGCCAGAAAAACCGGAAGTTTTGGATCGTTGGAAGGCGTCAGCTCCGTAGCCAGTTTTTCGAAAAATGTTTTGTGGCGGAAAAGAGAATAGATCGTTTCAGCGTAGAAACGGCGGTCGCGGGAACCAAATTTTTTTCTCTGGGAATGGAAGAAATTGCCCAGCCAGCGGTCGGTTGGGATGGAAGAATTTTTTACTTCAGTCCAGATTGAAGCAGCTATTTCAAGCCAGCGGTCAAGAATCAATAGCCGGCCTGCTCCCCTGCGCGCTGAATGCGCTCACGCACATCCGAGCGATAGGCCTGCTCACGCTCAAACCGGCGTTCGCGGGAAAGCTCGATATTGCGCTGGGCATCATACATCGTCTGCTGATCGTAGTCGGGATTGCGGCCCGCGTTCTTGTACGCGTCCACAGAGCTGTAAAGATGGTTGGCGATCAGAGGGCCCGCGCCAAACCATACTGCAGGGCCTCCGCCCGCGAAACCGATGATGGCAATGGTGGTCACGGCCGCGACTTCAACACCGGCCATAAATTTGGTTTTGGTGGCCCCCAGCTGGCCGTTCTGGGCCTGGCCCGTAGTAGGCAGTAAAAGGGAAGAAACGCCTTCTTTTACTTTGGCTGAAGCCGGAGGAACAAAGGAAAAAGAGAGAACGAGGACGGTGAAGACTGAAATCAGTTTAGAATAAAAACGCATTTGGGGCCTCCTTAAGGCAGAAGAATACTTTCACCTTAATTAACGGCCCCAAAAGGAATAAATTTAGAAATTTCTGAGAAACTGGATCAAAAGCCGGACGCCCGCGCCCGTACCACCCTTAACGCAGTCGGCACGGTTGGAATCCGCCCAGGCCACCCCCGCAATGTCCAGATGGACCCACGGAGTTTTTTCGGGAATAAATTCCTGCAGGAACTTCGCGGCTGTAATGGTGCCGCCGTAAGGCCCGCCAATGTTATAAAGGTCGGAATGATGCCCTTTGATCTGGTCCCCGTATTCGTCCCACATAGGAAGCGGCCAGCAGCGCTCACCCGCTTCATTGCCGGCATCCGAAACTTTTTTACCCAATTTTTCATCATTGGTCATAAGGCCGATTGCGTGGGGGCCAAAAGTGTAGGCGCACATGCCGGTCAATGTAGCCAGGTCCACAATGGCTTTGGGCTGATACTTGGCAGAGTATGAAAGCGCGTCACCCAGGATCAGGCGGCCTTCCGCGTCGGTATTCAGCACTTCAA
>CAZKMJ010000175.1:0-5270 GCA_964553835.1 uncultured bacterium | reverse complement strand
GGAAGCCTCCGGTTCTGTGGCCCCGGCAGCTTCAAGGAAAGTTTTCCTTTTGATTCAAAATCCATATGCGATTTTTGAAAATCTGGACCAGAAAGCGCGTGATTTCAGGGAAAAATACCAGGGTTTTAAACCTGAAGATCTTCAGGACAAGCAGAAACGCGCTTTTATTGCTGAACTGCGCAACGATTTAATTGATTTGCTTTTGGGTCTCGATGCTTTTAAGAATCTGGCGCTTGTTTTTAATAATCAGCTGGCTGCATACGCGGATGAAGAAGAGAAGCTGGTTCAAATCAGGAAGGAATTAGAAGCGATCAGAAAAATGGCCTCTACTTTTCCTGCTCTTGGTATCGTGTTGGAGAATCCTTCAAAGCCGGCAACTGATTTAACAGGAGCAGACGCGGAGGCAGTTTCAAGCGCTGTTATTGTGCTGCAGCAAAGCTTTTTGGAACAGGTAAAGGCGCTTGGATTTGGAGAGGAAGGAATCAGCAAACTCTATCTTTACCGGGCCTACCGTGACCATGTTAAAAAACTTCAGGCATTCATTCCCGAATTCCGGAAAGCTGAAAGCCGGGTCAAGGAATTGGTTCGTTATGAGGCTGGGGAAAGAATCCCCACTGCGGATGATTCGTTTTATGAAGAAGACCGGCAGATCATGAATCATGGAAGATTGTTTACGGAAGATGAAAATGCTGCCCGTGATCGCGGGGAACCCGTCAGCACTTTTGGAAAAAATATTTTTATGCTTGTCTCGGGCCGGATGGGTGGTTTAGTGCCGCGCGCTTCGGCGTCGTGGGCTGATTCTGTTCTGGATTTGAAGGAACGCAGGGGAGTTGAAGTGAAAACTGAACTTGAGAAAACTCTTTACGGACAAGAGCTTGTTACGGAAAGGCTCAGGCTTGATGCTCAATTAGACAAGCTGAGAACTTCCTGGGCCGCTCTGGAGCAAAAAGATCGAGCCGGCAAAATGGTAAGTGCTGTTTCAAGGGGCAAAGCGGAAGGGAATGAAAAGGCTGTTGTTGGGCTGCTTGAGTTGAAAATACAGGATATAGAAAAAGGACTTTCCGGGCTGGAAGCGCGTGTCGATGATCTTTTAGAATCCGAATCCGAATATTATATAGATGAAAACCTGCCTTCCCTGGAAGATGAGCTTGCAGAGCTCCAGGAACAGCTGGGAGAGTTCGGCGAAGGTTTTATTCCGCTGTTGAAGAAAGAGTTGGGGGTTGAGAAATTCCCGAAATTGACGGAAATCGCCGGGCTTCTGGAGGAAAAGAAATCAAACCTTGCCACCGCATTCAAAGGCTATTCAGAAGCTTCCGCGCGTATGAAATCAATTGAGAAAAAAATCGAAGCCAGCCGTTCAGAAGTAAGGGGACTTTCAAGCTGGCTTGGTATCGGCAAGGAAGAGATAAACAATGAACTGCTGCCAGATGATCTGATGGAATATTACGACACCGATAAATTGAAGCGCGCGCTGATTAAGGAAATGGGTTGGAAAGCCCGCAGCGCGGAATTGGAAAGTGTCATGTCTCATACAGACGGGTTCCAGAAAATGGTCCCCTCGTCTTTGATCCGCCTGCTGAAGGCTGAAAACAGGCAGTATGATTTCCAGAAACTTGCCCGTATTCTCCGCCGGTCGGCCACTTACCGCAAACCCCAGCAGATCAAGATGGAGGGCTTGAGCCAGCGGGCACCGCCTTTGAAAGATTTCACAGACTTCGTTGTTGTCTATGGCAACGATTATACTAAAACCGTCAAAGCTTACCTTAAGACCGACCTCAAAAAAGAACGCCCCTTCTACATCAAAGTCCAGCACCGTGAAAATGACTATGGTCCTGAAGGCAAAAGAAAAACGGCAAAAAACAGGCGTCAGCTGGTCCTGGGCCGCGAAGCCGCCATTCTGGAAAATGTAACCGGCGATGTTTTGCTGAAAGACCACACTGTGGAATACATGGGCGCGGGCATTGTGACCGGCGAGGACGCCCGGTTGATCGACAACGAAGAGGACTTGATTTTTGCGGAAGGCCAGTTTTATCTGATCACGGCCGAAGCGCCGGGAATAAAGCTTGAGGAACAGCTCAGCGCTTACAGGGACCAGAAAGCCGGTGGACAGTCGCTGCCTTTGGAGACTGCGCTTGCAGAGTTAGAAGAGCTTGCCAATGTCATTGAGCTTTTCCACAGCAGGCTTGTTTATAACCGCGACCTTTATACAGGCGATATTTTCATCGCGAACACAATCCGGATTCTTGATTATGACGTCGCGACCATTGAGCAGCCGGATTCAGGCCTCGGTTTCGATGAGTTTAATAATAATTTTGGCCTCGCGAACCGCGGCAATAATTATAGCGGCAATCATCTGACCAACCGCGAGCGCGATGTCGTTGCCCTGGTCAATATCGCGCTGGAATACGCGAAACTTCTTGAAGATGGGCCGCAATCAGCCCGTATTATCGCGGCCCTTGAGGCTATGCGGGCCGAAATCGCGGCGGGGGACCAGGAAGAAAAATATGAGGACCTGCCTCTTTCCGATATTCTGAATGTTTTCCGGAATACGCGCCGTTCCGAATTCCGCGGCCATCAGGAATTGCTGGATAAGATACTAAATAACAAAGACAGGTCCCAGCGCAGCAATGATAATTTCCAGCTTCTTGCGAAAGCGGGCCCCGCGATAGAAAAAAGTGTGCAGGAAATTCTTGGCAATCCGAACGCCCGTATCGCGATTTTCCCGGTGGGCGGTTCGCTCAAAGGTTATTCTGATGAAACCAGCGACGTGGAATTTGCCATCGTGGTCCTGGAAGGTTATTCCGTGCCTTCAAAGACTCCCGGCATTCTTCCCAAAGACCTGAAAAACAGGATTTATGGGAGGGCCTGGGTCATCTTGAAGGACATGGGTGGTGAACCGGACATGATGATGTCCACTCTTGTGAATGTCCCGAATTATTCCGGCATTACGGAAGGAAACACGGCCCGCATCCAGGCCCGTTTCCGTGATTGGGACAAGGCCGAAGCCCGCGAAGTTTCTTATCTCTTCCTGCCCGCTCTGTATGGGGATGCCGCCCTTATAGACCAGGCGCGCCGGAACCTGACTTCATATATGGAAGACAGCGGCAGGGCAAGCGAATGGGCGGATATTCAGAATGCGTTTTTTACCCTTTTGAGCGTTGAGCTTGGCTCACAAGCTTTGGAAAGGCTTTTTGGCATGCCGGCCAGGAGTACCAAGGCTGAAGACACCCAGGACTGGCTGGACAAAAAACCGCATGTGCGTGCCTGGCTGGAAGCGCGCGGCGTTAACACGCAATCTCAGGAAGCCCTTGATGCTTTTAACGAAGCGCGGGAAAAAGAATACCAGCTGCCCGGTCTGAATTTCACAACACGTTCAGAGCTGCGGACGGCTGAAGCCTTTAAAAAAATCAAAGGACCTTCCGCTCCCCGTGCCGAAACGCGACTGACGGCCATGAGCCGCTCGGAGCAGCGCCCTTCTGATTTGACGGAAGCTGAGCTTTTACTTCTGGATTTAGGGGATGAAATAAAGAGACTCGAAAAAGAAGAAAAGGAATTTCAGGATCCCGGTTCCAACCGGGCTGCTATTCTCCGGGCAAGTCAGCTGATCCAGCGTGTCAAAAAAGAAATGTATACGGGCCGTGAAGCCTCGGCCATTCGCGCGGGCCGTGATTTCCTCAAGACCCGGCGCTCCGAACAGCGGGCGATTGATTTTGCAAACAGAATAAGCGCGGCGGAAGCGGTCACTGCATTAAAAGAGAGCGCAGACACTCAGATCATTTACGCGCTTTCCGCGGGTCCTTCGACAGCGGACCTTAAAAATATGCAGGGAGACAGGGAAATGTCTTTTGTGAAAGGTGAAAAATCGGGCTGGGTGGCGGAAATGGGGCATGAAGAGATCGTCATGCAAAAGGCTGACAGGGAATTCAAAAAGGCCGGAGACCGGCAGGTCGCGCAGATCCACAATCATCCTAACAGGCGCATTCCTTCGCCCAGTTATAGATTGCCGCGGGAAATCGATTTTATGATGAGCATGATGCGGAAGATGCGGAACCCCAGGACCGGCGGCGCGGGCGGGGATTTGTCAGAAACCGATGCGAAAGATAATTACATTGTCGCGGATGAAGGGATCACCCGGTACGTGTTCAGGGATGATTTTACCGCGGGTAGCCCCGAATTCGACGCGCTCTATTTTGAGTTTAACGTCGCATTCAGCCAGGCTGGGGACGAAAGCAGCAGGATGACTTCGGCGGAATTTTATGATTCCATCCGGCCGCTGCTTGCGCAGTTCAGAAAGGCGGGCGTTTTTATCGAATTCCTACCGTTTGAAGGCGCGGGAGAAGACATTTTAAGCCAGTTCACTCCTTTGGCCGATGTGGAAACCTATCTCCGTTCTGAAACGCGCGCGCTTGCCGAAGTTTTCGACCTTCCCGCCATTTTTGATCAGCTCCGGAAGGGAGAAAATGGGCTGACCTATACAAAGGCTTTCCAGGCTACGGGCGCTCAGGGCGCGGTCGCTGATTTCGAACTTGTTGTTACCAAGTCTGCCGAAGAAGAGTTTTTCACGATCACCATCGAGGATAAGATGGGGAAGGGAGCCGTTTTTAAATTCGCTTATAACGCCGCAACTCAAACGATGGGGATGAACACAGCTGAAAGCGGTAAACTGAATGGCGAAAGATTTTACCAGCAATTCGTGGCTCTGCTTGTGGCCAATCCGATCGTTACGCGCATCATTGGTGCCGCGGGCAATACGCTTACCCAGGACGACAAATCTGCTTTTTATGGGGACATGCCCAGGCTCCGGGAAATGCCTCACTCTGTTCTCGCTACGACGAAGCTCGGCAAAAGAAGACCTTCTAATTTCGCGCAGAGAATGGAATTCCCTTCGAGGTTGATCGCCATCCGTGTGGCCCCGGAAATCGAAGCGCTTCTTAAAGAAACCGTCGCATTTCAGAAATACGCGAACCCTGTGCAGTGGCAAATGCCGGCGCCTGCCGGTTTGGAGTGGGACCAGGCGAAAGCGGATGATCTTACCGGAAGATTGCGGGCGGCCATTGCCGGGCTTGATGCTGGAAAAGACGCCGAGTTGATCGGCATCCTTCAGGCGCAAATTGATTATTACTCGGCGTTGACGGTCATGAGCCGGTCAGAAGTGAGGCCTGCCGGTTTGACCCCGGCCGAAATTTTGATGCTCGATTTAAGGGATGAGGTTAAAAGACTCGAAAAAGAAGAAAAGGAATTTCAGGATCCCGGTTCCAACCGGGCTGCTA
>CAZKMJ010000174.1:0-5273 GCA_964553835.1 uncultured bacterium | reverse complement strand
TGCCAAGGTTCGGGGCAAAGCCGCCTTCGTCACCCACCGCGGTCACATGGCCCTTCTTTTTAAGAAGGCCCTTGAGTGCGTGGAAAATTTCCGTGATCTGGCGCAGGCCTTCCGAAAAGCTGGAAGCGCCGATGGGCGCGATCATGAATTCCTGGAAATCGATTTTGTTGTCCGCGTGCTTGCCGCCGTTAATGATGTTGGCCATGGGCACGGGCAGGGTAAAATTTTTGTTCTTATGCAGGCTTCCGATGTATTTCCAAAGCGAAATACCCAGCGATTCAGCCGCGGCACGGCAAACAGCCATGGAAACCGCCAGCATGCCGTTGGCTCCGACCTTGCCCTTGTTGGGCGTGCCGTCGAGCTCAATCATCATGCCGTCGATCGCTTTCTGATCCAGCGCGTCTTTTCCCTTAAGGGCGCGGGCAATGTCTTTGTTGGTATTGGCGACCGCTTTCAGGACGCCTTTGCCCAGATAGCGCTTTTTATCGCCGTCACGAAGTTCAACAGCTTCGTATTCGCCGGTGGAAGCACCGCTCGGAACCGCGGCACGGCCGGTGATGCCGTTGGAAAGAGTTACGTCCGCTTCAACAGTAGGGTTGCCGCGGGAGTCTAAAATTTCACGAGCTTTGATCTTGGAAATGGTAGCTGACATTGGGAATTCCTTTCATGGGTAAATGATTGCGAAGTCCGAGGATTATAGGGAAACCGGAATCTAATGTCCAGAATTAGCTGTAACCTTTTTCTCTCAAATAAGTTAAGAGAGCGTCTCCTATGATCTGGTTGCCAAGGTTATTATGATGACCTTTGTCGGCAACATACAGCGAAGAAGCGTCCAGCTGATGCGCCGACAGGTATTCTAGCAGGGCAGGCTTGGTATCGATAAACTCAACGCCTTGTTTCCGTAGCTCCTCTTTAAAAAATGTTTCCCGCCAATCCACTGTTTTCAGATCATTGATTGGATAAAACAAAACATATGTCAGCCCGGAGCAATGGCTGTCGCATTCATGTTTTGTGCGGCGTACCAGCTCCCTGTTCAGCGCCTCGATTTCCGGCCGGCGGCTGTCTTTTCCCCAACCTAACCGTATCCTCAGAAAAGCGTAAACATAGCTTAATATACGCGGCTTGAAAAATTGTTCGGGATCGCCAGTGGCAGGAATACCTCTCAACCCCCATTGCCCGCGCGCATTCACAAAATAGGGTTTCTTCGAAGTCCGCAATTTCATGACAGCCCGGTCCATGTCATCATTCATCAAAATGCCAGCCAGCACAAAAGGCTGCGGCACTTTCTCATGCGTCTTTTTGAACATGAGGTAAGACTGGTCCGCGCCAAAACCTCCCCCGCTAAGATCAAGAACATCCACACTTTGAAAGTGCCGGCCCAAATAACGGGGAAGAAAAAAATCCGGTTCCGAATGCCCTTTCACAAAGGAGTCCCCATAAAAAAAAAGGATTTTTTTTCGGCCGTCAGGAACAAGGCGTTTGAGCGTGTCCCCCTGAAGCCCTAGAGGATTTTCCGCAGTAACTTCCGTCTGACTCCAACCCAAGAGAGGCTGCATCTGCAAAGGCGCGGGCGGCATCCATTTCTTGACCCAGAAATACTGCAGACACCAAAAATTTTCCTCGTTCGTTCTGGCGTAAAGGATGGGGTTTTTTAAACCGTGGGCATTAAAAGCAATGGCGGACCGCAAAGAAATTTCGGCGGCCAGAGGTGCCGCCAGGAAAAGGCTGATAAAAAAAGGAATTAATCTTTTGCCCACGCCTCATCATCCCGGTGATGGGCGGGCAGACGTATCTTCCCGGTAAAGACCATGCGGAGGGCTTCGGGGTAGATTTCGTACTCTAGGGCATGGACTTTGGCTTCCAGGGTTTCCAGCGTATCTTTGGGCTCAACTTTGACCTTTCGCTGCAAAATCACCGGACCGCTGTCTACGCCTTCGTCCACGAAATGGACGGTCACGCCGGTTTCCGGCACTTTGGCCTCGAAAGCGTCCTTGATCCCGTGCGCGCCAGGGAAAGCCGGTAAAAGAGAAGGGTGAATATTGATAATTTTGCCCGCGTAATGCCGCACAAATTCGGGACTCAAAAGCCGCATGAATCCAGCCAGCACCAGCCAGTCGATTTTTTCATTTGAAAGCTCATCCATGATGGCAGCTTCAAACTCTTCACGCGTTTTGAAAATTTTACGGTCGATGACCGCCACGGTCACTCCATGTTTCTGCGCTTTCTGGATGGCAGGCACTTCCGGCTTATCACTGATGACAAGCGCCACTTCCCCACCCGCGAGTTTTTTATCCTTGGAAACCTTGATCAGGTTTTCCATGTTGGTCCCGCTACCTGAAACGAAAATGGCGATCCGGCTCATGGCTGATAATAACCTTTTTGCACAAGGTAATCCACCAAAGCTTCAGCAATGATTTTATTGCCCAAGTCTGTGTGATGGCCATCCCCTTGTTTGTAAAACAAACTGACAGAAACCTGATTTTTACGCGCGTACTCCTGAAGCGCTGTCTTGCTGTCAAAATAAGGAATATTTCTCCTGTCGAGCTCCTGCATCAGAAACGTTTCACGCCAGTCCGTTCTGCCCAGCTGTTCCTGACCGTAAAAAAGCACGTACAGCAGCGTCGCTTCTTTTTGCGCACACAGGCGCTTGAATTCTTCAATAATCAGACCGTTAACCTGTTTTTTTCTTTCCGTCCTCTGGGGTAGTTTTCCATATCGTTTCAGAAAAAAACTCGCCAGATAACTTCTGATGTGAGGAGGGTTATTTCTAAAAAAAATGGCGGGGTCCGGCGGCACAGGCACGCCCTTCAAAATCAGCTTCCCTTCGGAAGAAACTTCAAAATAAGGTTTTGGGTTGGAAAAAACCTGCAAAGCCGCGCGGTCCAGGTCTTCCAGGAGCATTCCCGCCAGCACCACAGGTTTTTCAAAATATGGCAATGTCTTTGAAGCAAGCAGCAGCATCTGATCTGGCCCGTAGCTGCCCACACCAAAATCCACTACGTCCACACCCGGCATCATGCGGCTCATGTAAACGGGAATAAAGTAATCGGGGCTTGCCGCGCCCTTGATAAAAGAATCCCCGTAAAAAAGAAAGTCTTTTTTCCCATTAGGGACCATCTGGTCCAGAGTTCTTTTTTCGAGGCCGAGAGGATTCTGCCCGGTAACGTAAGTCTGGGACCATCCGAGGTCAGGGTGGATTCTGTTGGGAGCGCGGGTCAGGGACCCGTTCCAGCGGTGATAAAGCCCCCAGAAATCTTCGCTGTCGTTTCGATCGGAAAAGTTCAGAGGATTGCGCAAACCGTTCAAGGCTTTAATGTCGAAAGCGAGCAGCAAGCGAAAGCCTGCCTCGGCCATAATCAGGATCGAACAGAAAACCAGAGCAAGGGAAAAGAGCTTCTTAATCAAAAAGTTTTTTGCGGTCCTTGCCTGAAATCAGGACCACGATTTCTCCAAGCGCTTTTTTGGTTTTGAATTTCTGCACAAGAGCAGAAAGATTACCGCGCGAAACTTCCTCGAACTTCTTGGTCAGCTCACGCGCCACGGCCGCCTCGCGGTCGCCCAGCACTTCCAGCGCGTCTTCCAGCAGCTGCGCCACCCGGTGCGGCGATTCATAGAATACCGCTGTTTCTTCCCGCTCTTCAATGTATTTCAGGAATTTTTTCCTTGCGGCGGACTTGTTGGACAAAAAACCGTAGAAACTGAAAGAGTCCGTGGCAAGACCGCTGGCCACCAGGGCCGCTGGCACGGCCGATGCGCCGGGCAGAACTTCCATGGGCAGTCCCTTGCGGATAGCCGCGTTGACCAACTCAAAGCCTGGGTCGGAAACAAGGGGCATACCTCCGTCGGAGATTAAAGCAAGATGCTCGCCCGCTTCCAGCTTCTTAATAATAGAGTCGACTTTGCCGCTTCCCGAATGCTCATGAAAGCTGACCATAGGCTTTGAAATTTCATAAGCCTGAAGCAGTTTGGAGCTTTGACGGGTATCTTCACAGAGAATCAGGTCGCAGGCTTTGAGAACGTCGATGGCCCGGAGAGTGATGTCCCGCAAGTTGCCGATCGGCGTGGGGACAATGGAAAGCATTGTTTATTTATTGCGTTCGAGGACGTAATCGAGAAGTTTTTCCAGGCTGGCGCGACCGGCGTTGCGCGGAAAAATTGAAAGCTCCAGCCGTGCTTTTTCCGCGAACTCTTTGGCGCGGTCAAGCGAGTACTGCAGAGTGCCATATTCACGGATCATGGCAAGCAGGGTCTGGAATTTGTTAGTGACCATCTCCGACTTGAAGATCTTGAACACTTCACTTTTCTTTTTTTCATCCACCAGCTCGATCAGTCGGATCAAAGGAAGTGTCAGCACGCCTCCCGCGCAGTCCTTGCCGAGGGTTTTACCGAACTCTTCTTCATTGCCTGTGAAATCCAGACAGTCGTCGATAATCTGGAACGCAATGCCAAAATAGGTGCCAAAACGCTTCAGGGCCTGGGCTTCTTCCGGCGTGGCACCGGCAAGAATTCCGCCCGCTTCCACGCAGCAGGCCAGAAGCACCGCGGTTTTTTTGTCCACGATGTCCAAATATTCGTCTTCCTTTAAATTGAAGTTATTGTTTTCCTTCAACTCATGGATTTCGCCGTCGCAGACCTTTCCAGCGGTTTGAAGAAATAGAGAAAATATCTTTTCATTGCCTACGTGAAAAATCGCGCCGATGGCTTTATCGTGCAGGTAATCCCCAACCAGCACCGCCGTCTGCGGGCTCCATTTTGCATTGATGGTCGGAATGTTGCGCCGCACGTAAGCATTATCAATGATGTCGTCGTGGATCAGAGTGGCGGAATGGAAAATTTCAAAAGAAGCCGCAAGCGTAACCAGCCGCTTATCGAGCTCAGGCTTGCCGCCCTTGATGGCGCCGCCAAGAAGAGTAAGCGCCGGACGAAGCATTTTGCCCTGAGAAGAAAAAAAGTAAGTGATGACGTCACGGGCCAGGCCGTTGTCGGTAGAGAGAATGTCGAGAATGCCCGCGGGCACATCTTTCAGGCGGGCATCGACCGGGGCGTAAATGTCGTCAAGTGTGATGGACTGCATAGCCTGGATTATACTGAAAATACAGCTTGTGAGGACAAAAAAAGAGCCCCCGGGTTACCCGGAGGCTCTTTAGGCTTTTCAGTTTTTTACGGCAGCCACGGCCCTTGCTGCGCGATCTTGATGGTGCCATAACGCTTCGGGCGGGGCACCACTTTGGCCACCAGGTAAACAGGCGGCTTGTCCAGGATCATGCCCCTCG
>CAZKMJ010000173.1:0-5359 GCA_964553835.1 uncultured bacterium | reverse complement strand
CCAGCTTGATCAACGTCTTTTTCACAAGTCCTTGTGCGAACGGAGGATCCACAAACACCAGAGAGAAAAATTGCTCGTTTTTTTTGAGCTTGTCGATGGCTTTGAGGACATCGGTTTCAAAGACTTTGGCCTTGTCTTCCAGACCCAGTTCCTCAAGGTTCTGGCGGATGACTTTGGTGGCCCAGCTGGCACGGTCGACAAAAGTAACGCTTTGGGCTCCCCGGCTTAGGGCTTCAAGGCCCAGGCCGCCAGACCCGGCATAAAGATCCAGGAGGTGCTTATTGGGAACGAGGCCCCCGATGATATTGAAGACCGTTTCCTTCGACTTGTCGGTCATAGGACGGGTCAGTTTGGTTTTGGGAAAGTGGATTTTTCTGGATTTTAAGGTTCCGCCAATGATCCGCATACAGTCCTTTAGGTTTGTAGGTTTTAGCCTTACAAAGTGCTTTTAATACCGAATAGGAAATTGTTCAAGGTATTTTTTCACCCCGGCCCATTCAGGGGCCGTTTCCAGAAGATGCCGGGTGACGATTTCACGGGCTTCCTTGCGGGCCTGGACAAGTACGGCTTCGTCCGTGATGGGATTGGCGACCTTAAAAAGAGGTTCTCCGCTCTGGCGGGTGCCCCAAAAGTCCCCAGGCCCACGTAATTTCAGGTCTTCTTCGGCGATCAAAAACCCGTCCTGGGACTTGGTCAGGATCCTGAGGCGCTTCTTACCTTCATCGGTTTTGGGTTCGCCAAAAAGGAAACATTCAGATTCTTTCTCTCCCCGGCCGATGCGCCCGCGCATTTGATGCAGCTGGGCAAGGCCAAAGCGTTCCGCGTTTTCAATAACCATGACTGTGGCATTAGGATTGTTCACGCCGACTTCAATGACAGAGGTCGCGACCAGCGCGTGGATTTCATTGCGGTTGAACGCTTTCATGACGGCATCGCGCTCTTCACTGGATAGCCTTCCATGGACCAGTCCGACTTTTAATTTTGCAAAAGCCCCTTTTTTCAGCGCCTCATATTCCTTGGTTGCGGCCAGCAGGTCCATTTTTTCCGTTTCATCGATCATAGGGAAAATAAAATAGGCTTGCTCACCCTTTTCCAGTTTTTCCCGGATATGGGCAAGGACTTCCCGCTGTTTCTGGCGGGCGATCCACCAGGTCTTGATGGGTTTGCGGCCGGCAGGAAGTTCGCGCAGGGTTGATGTGGACATGTCGCCAAAAACGGTCAGTGCCAGCGTGCGCGGAATGGGTGTCGCGGTCATGACCAGCTGGTGCGGCCTTGGATTTCTTTCAAGAAGACGGTTGCGCTGATGAACGCCAAACTTGTGCTGTTCATCAATGATGATCAAGGACAGAGACTGGAAATGAACGTCTTCCTGGAGCATGGCGTGTGTCCCGATCAGGACCGGCAGCCTTCCGTTTTTCAGGTCTGCGACCATTTTTTCGCGTTTGTCTTTTGGTGTGCTGGAAGTAAGAAGCCCTACCTGTATTTTTAGTGGAGCCAGAATGGTGGTAAGCGACTGGTAATGCTGCTCCGCCAGGATTTCCGTTGGCACGAGAAGCGCGGCCTGTTTTTTGTTTTTCGCGGCCATAAAAAGCGCGGCGGCTGCCATGACAGTTTTTCCGGAACCCACGTCCCCCTGCAGCAAACGGTTCATGGGCCATGACTCTTTCAGGTCCTCACTGATTTCCTGCAGGGACTTTAATTGTCCGTTTGTCAGTTTGAATGGAAGGGCTTTTTTGAATTCCTCAAGGTCAGCGGTTTCAAACGGATGGCTTTTGTAAATGGATTTCATTTTTTCCATCTTCGAAAGAAGCGTCAGTTCAAAGAGGAAAAGTTCGTCAAAGACAATGCGTTTGCGCGCTCGCTCCAGCGCTTCAAAGGACGATGGGAAATGCATTTCATGGATGGATTCGGCAAGCGGTCCCAGGTCCATGCGGAGTCGAAACGAAACCGGCAGGTATTCTTCGAGCTCCGTCTGGATTTGATTGTCCGCAAGGTTTTTCATGACCTGGCGCAGCGAGCGCTGGAAAAGCCCGACGGTCAGCGGATAAACCGGTGTAATCCTTCCTGTGTGCACGGGTGAAACTTCTTCGTCCGGATCAATCAGCTCGTACTCGGGCGAGGTCATCTGCAGACGGTTTTGCTTGAAATCTACGCGGCCATAAAAAATCGCGGTCTGGCCTTCCTTG
Source organism: uncultured bacterium (assembly GCA_964553835.1). GTDB lineage: Bacteria > Omnitrophota > Omnitrophia > Omnitrophales > Aquincolibacteriaceae > CAYLPP01. The sequence continues at coordinate 3,173 of CAZKMJ010000173.1, read as the reverse complement.
AAAGTATTTTTCAAATAGTACTGGTTGAACCAGACCATGGCCAGCATGCCGGATTCGTCTCCTACCAGGATTTCCAGAATGTTGAACCTGCGGATTCTTTTGGATGTGATTTTAAAAATCTGGCCCTGGATGGTGGCGGTTTCGCCGGGCTGAATGGAAGCAATGGCGCGGAACTGACTGCGGTCCTCATAGCGCCGGGGGAAAAAATAAAGCAGGTCGTGAAGTGAAAAAATCCCCAGTTTTTCAAGTGCCTGGGCGCGTTTTGGCCCAATGCCCTTCAAATAACGCAGGGGCGAAACAACGGAAGAGGCTGGTTGTTTTTGTTTTGTTTCCGGAAACTCAGGTGGTGCTTTTGGAGGCATCCGCTGCTTTCGGTGCCGGCGGCGGCTCCGGGAGCTTGGCATCGCCAAACGGAGTGGACTGCGTAGTGGTTTCAACAACACTGCCGTCTGCGGCGGTTTCTGTTTTGACAACCGGCAGCTCACCCGCTTTTCCTTCTTTCACTTTTTGAAGGGCTTTGCGGATGGCTTCGATGTCGACCGGAGATTTTTCGCGGCTGGTTTCAAGCAGGCTCTTGCTCTTGTGGCTTTCAATCATGTTCAGGCCAATGCAGGTAAAAAGGAACATGATGGCCGAAACGGAGGTCGCCTTGGTCAGGAAATCCGCTGCGCGCGTTCCGAAAAGGGACTGCACGTTTCCGCTGCCAAACGTGGGGCCGGTAATGCCCTGTCCGCGTCCGCCCTGAACAAGAATAACGAAAATAAGTACCAAAGAAACAACAATATGAATGATGGTGATTAAAACCGTGATCATTTGGAAGCCTCTGCGGTGACCGCCTGTAGAGCGTTTTGGACGATTTGAACAAAAGATTCGGCTTTCAGGGAAGCTCCCCCGACCAGCGCGCCGTCAATATTGGGTTTCTTGATCAGTTCAGCAATATTGTCCGGCTTGACGCTTCCGCCGTAAAGAATGGGAACCTTGGCCGCTGCTTCATCTCCGAACTGTTCTTTCAGCAGGCGGCGTACATAGGACTGCATCTGTTCCGCGATTTCAGGGGTCGCGGTCTTACCGGTGCCGATGGCCCAGACAGGTTCATAAGCGATCACGATCTTAACAATTTCTTCAGCGGTCAAATCTTTGAGTGAATGTTCAAACTGGCTTTTGACCACTTCAAACTGCTGTTTGTTATTGCGCTGTTCCAGGGTTTCGCCGATGCAGACAATCGGAACAATGGTATATTTCAGCGCGGTCTTGACCTTGTCATTGATAAAAGAATCATCTTCCTTGAAGTACTGACGGCGTTCGGAATGGCCAAGAATGACATAACGGCAGTTCAGGTCCTTGAGCATGGCCGGAGAAATTTCGCCAGTGTAAGCGCCTTCAGTCTCAGGGTGCATGTTCTGTCCGCCCAGCTCGATGTTTGTATCCTGAAGAAGCGGGCTGACCGCGGCAAGCGCGGTGAAAGGCGGGCAAATGACCACATGACAGTCCGAGACTTTTGAAATCCCGGCCTTGACGGTCTGAACAAGATTCACGGCCTCACGGGTCGTGGTAAACATTTTCCAGTTTCCGGCGATGAAGGGCTTTTTCATTATTTGCTCGCCCCCGCCGCCGCTTTGTCTTTAAGCGCCGCCACACCCGGAAGCACAGTACCTTCCAGAAACTCAAGCGAGGCGCCGCCGCCTGTGGATACGTGTGCCATTTTAGCTTCAAGACCAAACTGGGTCACCGCGGCAGCTGTATCACCGCCGCCGATAATGGTAGTTGTACCCTTCTGATTTGCGAGAAAATTCGCGACTTCACGTGTGCCCTTGTCAAACGGAGGCACTTCAAAAAGTCCCAGCGGGCCGTTCCACACAACCGTCTTGGCTTTGGAAAGATGCTGTTTGAACATTTCAATGGATTTGGGGCCGATGTCAAAACCGGACCAGCCGTCCGGAATATCACCGTCCACAACTTTGGTCGGAACATTCTTTTCCATTTTTTCCGCGATCACACGGTCAACCGGGAGAACAATGGGAACGCCCTTGGCTTTGGATTTCGCAAGCGCGTCCTTGGCGGCCTGTTCACCGGCCGGATCAAATTTGGAATTACCAATTTTGATACCCATGATTTTGTAGAAGGTGTACGCCATAGCGCCGCCGATCAAAATCATATCAGTTTTTTCAAGAAGGTTTGAAATGAGCTTCACTTTGTCCACGACCTTGGCACCGCCAAGAATTGCGACAAACGGGCGGTCTGGATTGGAAATGGCTTTGCCGAAATAAGTCACTTCTTTATTAAGAAGATAACCGGCCACGGCGGGCATATATTTGGTCACACCAACAGTCGAAGCATGGGCGCGGTGCGCGGTGCCGAAAGCGTCGTTGACATAAATTTCTCCCAGCGCGGCAAGTTTCTTGGAGAATTCGGCGTCATTTTTTTCTTCTTCAGCGTGGAAGCGAACGTTTTCAAGCATGACCACTTCCCCATCTTTCATGGCCTTGACTTTGGCTTCTACTTCGGGGCCGATGCAGTCAGAAAGAAGTTCCACTTTTTTTCCAATTAATTTGGAGAGGTGTTCAGCGGCGGGTTTGAGGCTGTACTTGGCGCTGGGTTTTCCATCCGGGCGGCCCAGGTGGGACATCAGAACCAGGCGTCCGTGCTGAGCAAGAATGTATTTTACGGTATCAAGGGATTTGGCGATGCGGGCGTCATCTGTGATCACGCCCTGCTCGTTAAGGGGAACGTTGTAGTCAACGCGCATCAGGACGCGTTTGCCTTTCAGGTCAATGTCTTCAATGGTCTGCTTGTTCATGGTTTCCTTTATGGGTTAATAATGGCGTAGAGCCAAAGATTATAGGGAATTTGGCCTTTTTTTCCAATGAAATCTTTTATTTCAGGTTGACCCAGACCGCTTTGCGCTGGGTATAGAAATCAAAGGTGTGGATGCTTCCTTCCCGGGTATTACCGGACATTTTATAGCCGCCGAAGGGCATGGCATGGTCGAATGTCCCGTAGCAGTTGACCCAGACTGTACCGGCTTTGAGGGCCGCCGCTGCTTTGTGGGCTTTCTGCACGTCCCGGGTAAATACCGCCGCCGCCAGGCCAAAAGAATTGCGGTTGGCTCCAGCCAGGGCTTCTTCGGCATTTTTGAACGGCATCTGGGCCAGGACGGGCCCGAAAATTTCTTC
>CAZKMJ010000172.1:0-5443 GCA_964553835.1 uncultured bacterium | reverse complement strand
GAAAGCACGCTGGGTAATGGAAAAGTCTTGAAAGCCAACCCGGCGGCCCTTGCATCTTTAAAAGATGAAAATAATCTTGCGATTGTCATGGGTCCCGGCTCTTTGCCCACCTCACTTCTTCCGCATCTTCTAAGCAAAGAGATTGTTGAGACTCTTCTTGCTCTCAGGAAAGAGGGGAAAGTCAAACTGCTGTATATTTTTAATCCGAATCTGGACAATGAAACTATGGGCATGGAAATTGAAGCCATGATGAAGTTTATTGAAGACGTTGCCAACAGGACCCTGCAGCGTACCGACATCAAGTTCCAGGACCTTTTTGACATCGCTGCGATCAACGATGGTATTGACCCTGATTTTACCAAGGGTCTTGAAGAATTCGTTGATGCCCGGCTTGAGACCAAGACTGCTCCCAAATCGGAAGTCCGTTTTGTGGCGCCGGAAGTTAAAACTGTTTTCGCCGGTCCCCGCGACCGTACTCTTCCGCTTCGTTTTGAAGAGCTGGGCACGGACTATCTTGTACAGACTCTTACGATACTGCTTGGCACGGACATTATCTCCGAAAGAGCGAATGTACTGCCCGCCGCGCCTTCAAGAATCATTACCGAAACTCTTGGCCAGGGCCTTGTCAATACCACGCCGGCTTTTGCTCCCTGGATGGAAAACACAGCTTCCGACAAGGGACGTGTGCTTTTCGAAGCCTCCGGCCTTTTGAGCTGGGCCAAGGAAAGCCCCCGCGGTCTTTATATTCTTTTGTCCGCGCTCCAGAATTATCAGGCCAGCCGGCCAGAAGTTGAACCTCTGATTGGCGTGGTCACACCTGATGGAAAGAATCTTCTGAAAGAATTGTCTCAGATTTTGACCAATGGAAAAGCCCGTGCGACCCTGAAAGTCGAGGAAAGGACTAAAATCCAGACTGCTCTTATTCCCGAGCTTGGCAAAATACTTTCATTTATTGCCCCGGACAAGGCCCAAGCTTACGTAGACAAACATGATTACGGTGTGGCGACCATGAGCCTTCCGGGCAGCCAGTGGCCGTCCGGTTTCGCCATTGAAGCTGATTTCTCTTTTGATCAGGCCATAGAAGGCGAGGGCGTGGCTTTTGTGGTGCCCGCGCTCCTGAAAATGGCATCTGTCATCCGCGGTATCAAAGATGTCAATGGCCAGCGTTCTGAACTGCGCCGCTACCTTCAGGACATTCTTCCGGGCTCCAGCCCGAAACCCGGCGGCGGTTACACTGTTACGTTCGCGGCCTATTTCCAGAACGTTATGCTGCGCCAGCGTTTGGTCGACGTCGCCGCGTAATCCACCGCAACCCAAGCCGTTTGACACTGCTCCCTCAAGCATGCTAACCTTTCTGTCCAATTAATCAATGCTGTGTGCCCTTCGGGCACCCAGCGTCGCTAGGATACTTATGAGCTTTGATATTGAAAAAATTGCTGATCTGGCCCGCCTGAGCCTCAAACCTGAAGAGAAAAAGAAGCTCGCGGGTGAGCTCTCTGCCATTCTGGATTACGTTAAAAAGCTGGAATCACTCGACACCAAAAATGTGGAGCCCACCAGCCATGTCCTGAACATGGAAAACGTTTTTCGCGAAGACGAAGTCAAGCCCTCCCAGGTACGTGACAAGGCCCTTGAGCATGCCCCCCAGAAGGACGGCAAGTTCTTCAAAGTCCCCAAAACCGTGGAAAGAGAATGAGCGAGATCTGGACAGTCAAGGAATCCATTGAGGCTGTGAAAAAAGACGGGGCACAGTCTGTCCTGAAAAGTTTCGCGGACCGTGCCGCCAAGCTCAACCCCAAGCTCAACGCTTTCTTGCGCTTTGACGCTTCCAAGGCCATTCTCTCGAATTCCAAAGGTGTTCTGGCCGGGGTACCGGTGGCGTTCAAGGACAATATCTGCATTGAGGGCAAAGAAACCACCTGCGCTTCAAATATTTTGAAAGGCCACGTGCCTCCTTATGATGCTGCTGTCACGGAGAAACTGAAAAATTCCGGCGCTACAATTTTCGCGCAGTGCAATCAGGATGAATTCGCTTTCGGCTCTTCTTCTGAAAGCTCTGCGTACGGCCCTGTCAAAAATCCATGGAACCTTGAATGCGTGCCGGGCGGTTCCAGCGGCGGTTCCGCGGCGGCCGTGGCCGCGGGTCTTGTACCTGTGGCGCTTGGCAGTGACACGGGCGGTTCCATTCGCCAGCCGGCCTCCTTTTGCGGTGTGGTGGGTTTAAAGCCCACTTACGGCAGGGTATCGCGCTACGGCCTGATCGCGTTTGGCTCCAGCTTTGACCAGATCGGGCCCCTGACCCGTACCGTGGAAGATTCTGCTCTTGTCATGAATGTGATCGCGGGCCATGACCACCGGGATTCGACCTCAGCTTCTCAGGCTGTTCCGGATTACACCAAAGCGCTTCGCCGTGATGTTAAAGGCCTTAAAATCGGACTTCCCAAAGAATATTTCATTGATGGCATGGACCCGGAAGTTGAAAAGAGCATTCGCGCGGCCGCCGAAATTTATAAAAAGCTGGGCGCCGAAATCAAACCGGTCAGTTTGCCGCACACTGAGCATTCCGTCGCTGTTTATTACATTGTGGCCGTGGCTGAAGCCAGTTCCAACCTGGGCCGTTTCGATGGCGTGCGTTATGGCGCAAGGGTTCCAGCGTCGACATTAAAAGATATGTATTTTGAAACGCGTGACGCGGGTTTTGGTCATGAAGCCAAGCGCCGCATCCTGCTGGGGACTTTCGTTTTGTCCGCGGGTTATTACGAAGCTTATTATCTGAAAGGCCAGAAAGTACGCACGCTGATCCGTCAGGATTTTGAGAAAGCGTTCAAGGAAGTCGATTTGATTCTGACGCCCACCGCGCCTACGGCAGCTTTCAAGATTGGCGAAAAATCCAGTGACCCGCTGGCCATGTATCTTTCGGATATTTTCACCATTCCCGTAAATCTTGCAGGTGTTCCGGCCGTTTCCATTCCGTGCGGCTTTACAAGCAAGAACCTTCCTATCGGCATGCAGTTGATTGCCCAGCCGTTTGATGAAGAAACTCTTTTCCGTGCCGCGTATACCTTTGAGCAGGAAACCGAAGTTTATAAAAAGAGGCCGTCCCTGTGAGCGGCTACGAACCGGTCATCGGTCTTGAAGTCCATATCCAGCTTGGCACCAAATCCAAGCTTTTCTGCGCGTGTGCCGCGGAATTTGGCGCGGAACCCAATAAAAACACCTGCCCAGTCTGCCTTGGCTGGCCAGGAAGCCTTCCGGTGCTGAACCGCAAGGCCCTGGAATTCGCCATGAAAATCGGCCTGGCGCTGAACTGTGAAATCAATGAGCGCCTGAAATTTGACCGGAAAAACTATTTTTACCCGGACCTTCCGAAAGCCTATCAGATTTCGCAGTTCGACCAGCCTGTGAACAAAAAGGGCTGGATTGATGTGGAGTACAAAGACGCCAAGGGCCAGGTGCAGAAAAAGAAAATCGGTGTAACGCGCGCGCATCTGGAAGAGGACGCGGGCAAGCTGCTGCATGAAGGCATCAAGGACGGCAGTCTCGTGGATTACAACCGCGGCGGCATTCCGCTTTTAGAAATTGTTTCCGAACCTGACATGCGTTCACCCGAAGAAGCTTATGCCTATCTGACCGCGCTTAAAGCCATTGTGCAGTACCTGAATGTCAGCGACTGCGACATGGAAAAGGGGCAGCTGCGCTGCGATGCCAATGTTTCCATCCGCCCGGTGGGCCAGGAAAAATTCGGTACCAAGACGGAAATCAAGAACCTGAACTCGTTTAAGGCTGTTCAGAAGGCCATTCAGTATGAAATTGAACGCCACACCAAGGAGTTGAGCGCTGGCGGCAAAATCAGTCAGGAAACCCGTTTGTGGAATGATGACAAGGGCACGACTTCATTAATGCGTTCAAAAGAAGAAGCGCATGATTACCGCTATTTTCCGGAGCCGGACCTGGTGCCTTTCACCATTTCCCGTGCCGCGGTGGAAGAAGTGCGCAAGACCCTGCCTGAGCTGCCCGTTCAGCGCGCGGCGCGTTTTACGAAAGATTTTGGTCTGACCGAATATGACGCTTTTGTGCTGGTTGAAGACAAGCAGCTCGCCAATTACTTTGAAGAAGCGGTGAAGGAAAAAGTAAGCGCGAAACTGGTCAGCAACTGGATCCAGTCCGAACTTCTCGCTCTTTTGAAGACGGCCAAAAAATCGATCACCGAGTCGCCTGTGTCCGCTAAAAATCTGGCCGGTCTTGTGGCCCTGATCGACAACAATACTATCAGCGGCAAAATCGCCAAGGACGTGCTTCCGCTCATGTTTGAAGAGGGGAAAACAGCCGATGCCATCGTAAAAGAAAAAGGCTGGGTACAGGTTACGGACACCAAGCTGATCGAAGAAGTCGCGGAACGTGTGATCAAGGCCAACGAAAAATCCGTGACCGACTTCAAGGCTGGCAAGCAAAACGCGCTGGGCTTCCTGGTAGGGCAGATCATGAAAGAGACCCAGGGCAAGGCCAATCCCAAAATTGTGAACGAAATCCTGGTCTCCAAGCTCAAATAAACGCCATGCTGACCCTGGGCGTTGAAACTTCCTGCGACGAAACCTCCTGCGCGGTCTTAAAAGACGGCGACAAACTTCTTTCGAACGTCATTTCCTCGAGCCTTTTCCGCCATAAACCTTTTGGCGGCATTGTCCCTGAAATTGCTTCACGACATTCCCTTGAGCAAATCGAAGTGGTTCTGGAGGAAGCGCTCGCGGAAGCCAAAATCAAGGCGGATGAGCTGGATTTGATCGCTGTAACCGAAGGGCCGGGCTTGATCGGTTCTCTGCTTGTGGGTATTTCCTTCGCAAAATCCCTGGCTTACCGTTTGCAAAAACCGCTGGTTGGCGTGAACCATCTGGAAGCGCACCTGGCCGCGAATTTTATTGGTGAAAAGACACCGGAAAAATATATCGGCCTTCTTGTTTCCGGCGGGCACTCCATCCTTTCATATCATCAGCAAAGCAAAATTGAAATTATGGGTTCCACAGTGGACGACGCGGTAGGCGAGGCCTATGACAAGGTCGCGAAGCTTCTGGGCCTTGGGTTTCCGGGCGGCCCGGTTATTGACAAGCTGGCAGCCACCGGCAACGCCCAGGCGTTTAAATTTACAAAACCGAAACAGGACAATCCATTTGATTTCAGTTTTAGCGGTATCAAGACCGCAGTGCTTTATGAGGTCCAGAAGCAGAAAAAGGCGGGCGGGGAGACTTTGTCCGAAACTTTTGTCAAAGACATGTGCGCCAGCTTCCAGTTTGCCGTCATCGGGTGGCTGGTTGATAAAACCCTTCATGCTGCCGAAACTAAGAAGGCCGGGGACGCGGTGGTGGGAGGGGGCGTCAGCGCCAATTCCTACCTGCGCAAGCGCTTGCCAGAAGAGGGTGAAAAGCGCGGCGTGAAAGTCCGCTTTCCG
>CAZKMJ010000171.1:0-5480 GCA_964553835.1 uncultured bacterium | reverse complement strand
AGTATAAGCGCACATTCCGGTGAGCGTCGCGAAATCCAAAATCGCATCCGGCTTAAACTTGGCGGCATAAGCAAGCGCATCGGCCAAAATCAAACGGCCTTCGGCGTCCGTGTTAACGACTTCCACGGTTTTTCCGTTGTACATGCGGATAATATCACCAGGCCGCTGCGGATTTTCCGCAACATTGTTTTCAACCGCGGGCGCGAGTCCTACCACATGAAGTTTAAGCCCGAGGTCCGCCACAACACCCAGCGTCGAAATGACTGCCGCGGCTCCGGACATGTCATATTTCATTTTTTCCATGTCCTTGGCGGGCTTGATGGAAATACCACCCGTATCAAAAGTCACACCTTTGCCGACGAGGCAAACCGTGCCGTTCTTCTTATACTGTTTACCGTGCTCCAGGATAATCAGGGCTGGAGGAGTGGTGCTTCCCTGGTTCACGCCGAGAATACCGCCCATTTTCAAACGTTTAAGTTCCGGCAGGTCAAGAATTTCACACGAAAGTCCTTTTTCGCGGGCGCGTTCCTTTGCAAGGGCCGCCATGCGTGGAGCATTCATAATGTTGGCAGGCTCATTGATAAGATCTCGGCAGAAACAAACGCCTTCAGCTACTGCTTGCGCTTCTTCAATGGCTTTGAGTGTTGCCGCATCCGCTTTCTTGTCCTGCACCAGCTCGAGCTTTACCAGCTTTTTGTCAGAAGGATTTTTCTTTTTGGTTTTGTAGCGGTCAAATTCATAAGTCGCAAGAATTGAAACCTCAGATACCGCAGCCGCGACAGCCCTGGCATTGATCTGCCCTGCCACAAAGCTGTCGACCCACAGTCTCAGAGTTTCCGCTTTGCGTAACCTTGCGATCTGGACCAGCTGGGCTGAGGCTTTACGCACGCACATATTCTTGTAATTCGCTTTTTTACCCAGCCCGAACAGCAGAATTTCGGGAGCTTCCTTGAAATCCGGGTGATAAGAAGAAAAGACCTGGCCGAACTTTCCTTCAAAACGGCCAGAAGCCATGGCTTTTTTTACAGCCGCGGCAAAAGCAGGTTCACGTAATTCCAGAGATTTGGAAATTTTTTCGCCCTCAAAAAATCCAGCGGCAAGAAGGTCGGCAGGCTGTCTTTTATCGGATAAAGCGGTCACGACTGTCTTCATGATTCCTCCATTTATGAGAAAGCTATTATACCTTGCCCGCATTTTTGCGGGAACTTCTGTATAAATAAAAGGCCATGCCCAGAACCAGCGCAAGCGGCACTCCCAACATTAGCGCGATACTCCAGCTTATCCCCTCGCCAAAGCGCAGGGCCTGCATCACGTCCTTGCCCCGCGCCACTACATCCGCGCACAGCGGGCATGCCTGCAGGTTTTGAATATCGGCGAAACATAAAATAAAAAACAGCGCGGTTTTTTTCACTGGTAAAGCATCCAGTAAATGACAACCCCGGTTACAGACACATAAAGCCAGAGCGGAAAAGTGAAACGGGCAATAGCCCGGTGCTTTTCCAGTTTATTGCGCAGGGCCCAAAGCAGCGTCAGGATCACCATGGGCAGAATGACGACAGCAAGAAGGGTGTGGGAAATCAGAATGGTGAAATAAACCGTGCGGATCAAGCCTGTGCCCGGGTAGCGGGTCGCTCCATGCTGGGCATGATAAATCAGATATGACACAAGGAAAACGAGCGAGGTGAAACATGCCGACACCATACAGATCCGGTGCTGTGTGATTTTACGATTGCGGATGAAATAGTAACCCGCCACAAGAAGCAACGCGCTGGCAGTGTTCAGGCAGGCATTTACCGCGGGTTGTGAGAAATTCATTCTTTTAAAAGGCGGCGCGCGTCTTTGGCCAGCTTTTCCATGTTTTCAGGCTGGGCGCTGTCATAATAACCCCGGATGCGGCCCTGGCGGTCGACCAGCACAAAACGCGAGCTGTGCGTCACGACCTGGTCGGGTGCCGGCCTTTCCTCCAGCGGCGCATCCCCTACACCAAGATAAAAATGTTTAAGCGAAAGCTCGAAAATGGCATTTTTATCGCCGGTAAGGAAAAACCATTTTTCAGGATCGGCATTGTAGCGTTTCGCGTATTCCGCCAGCTTTTCAGGCGTGTCATGCTCCGGATCCACGCTGAACGAAACAAACCGCAGCTCTTTTTCATTCTTGAGCTCTTCCTGCAAACGTTTCATGTGCCCGGACATGATGGGACAAATGCCCGCGCAGCGCGTGAAAATGAAATCTCCGATCCAGACTTTTCCCCTTAAATCTTCCAGTGTGATTTTCTTTCCGCTTCTTTCAGTCAGGTCAAAATTGCCGGAACTCCCCAGGACCGGAAGAGATTTCGCGGGAATAAAAAACCTGGCGAAAGCCAGAAGAAGGACAAGGCCGCCAAGGGCCCAGAAAATGGAGGAAACAGAAAACTGTTTTTTCACACTTTATCGAGGAACATCAGGACCTGCAGGGCGGACAAATACAGAATGGAGGCCCTGAACAGCAGGCCGGCTTTCTGGTCCAGGCCTTTCAGGCTTTCAAAGCAGACCGCGATGAAGGCAATGCCAAACAGAAGTGCTCCCAGAAAATAAAAAATCCCGAGCATTCCAAAGGCTGAAGGCAAAAGACTGACAGGCAGGAGCGCGAGCGAATATAAAAGGATCTGGCGGGAAACCTGACTGCCAGAAGGGTCGGTCACAGAAAGCATTTTAAATCCGGCCGCAGCATAGTCCTTGCGGTAAAGCCAGGCAATGGCCAGGAAATGCGGCATCTGCCACAGAAAAATAATGGCGAAAAGCAGCCATGCTTCAAAGGAAGTTTTTCCAGCGGCCGCGGCCCAGCCAATCAGCGGCGGAAGCGCTCCCGGCACCGCGCCCACAATGGTGCAAAGCGAGGTTTTCTTTTTCAGCGGCGTGTAAAGCAGAACATAGCTGACCAGCGTCAGTGCGGCAAGAAAAGCAGACTCAAAATTAACTTCGAACAAAAGAAAGGCCAGCCCGGCGATGCAGAGAAGAATCCCAAACCAGAAAGCTTCGCGCGGAGAAATTTTCGCGGCCGGAATGGGGCGTCCGAGCGTGCGCGCCATCTGAGCGTCTTCGCGCCTCTCCCACCACTGGTTCAGCACCATAGAGCCCGCGGCCACAAGCCCCGTGCCGGTCAGGCAAAGGGTGAACAGGATGAAATCAAAACCGCGCGCACCCAGGAAAAATCCAACCGCGGTGCTCAGCAGCACGAGCGAAACCAAACGCATCTTGGTCAGTTCCAGGTAATCTGAAACGCGCGCAGTTGAAAGTGAAAATCCGGTTATTTTTTCCATAATCTTAAAGTCAGTAAGAAAACTGTTACCAGGATCCATGCGCCCATACTCTGGTGCGCGGCCGTAAAAATGACGCGCAGCGTGGTGGGGGCATAGCCCTGCGGAATTTTGTAAATCTGGATCCAGGAACCCAGGCCAAGCACAGGCTGCAGGACCATGAAAACTGCCAGAACCAGGGCCGTACGAGCCAAAAGGGGGTCTGAATGAGCGTTAGAAAGTACCAGATTAACGGTTAAAACCAGATGAATCAAGACCAGAATTGCCATGAGAACATGGGCCGGCACAAACTGGTGGGTATGCCTTACCAGAGCCCCCAGAACCAGCTGGATGAAAACCATGGCCACCGTCAGGGCTGCCAGCCTGCGTGCGCGCGCCAGCACAGGCGCTTCTATTGAAACTGGGACCAAAAAAGCGGGTGTCATGGCATAAGCCATCCAAACGGTCAGACAAAAAAAGGTCTGCGCCAGGCAAGCGTGCAGAATGGAGACCGCGGGCGGAAGCATAAGCAGGACCGTGAGCCCGCCCAAAAGCGCCTGCAGAATGACGGCCCCAAAGCTGGCCCAGGCCAATTTTTTAAACCAGGTTCTTTTTTCCTGCAGCTGTGTCCACAGCGCCATGATGAACGTCAAAATCGCGACACACCCGGCAATCATGCGGTGTCCGTGCTCCCAGAAAACATTGCCCACCATGGGCGGCATGACCTGACCATAGGAAAGCGGCCAGTCTGGCACCGCAAGCCCGGCCTGATGGCTGGTCACAAGACCACCAGCCAGAATTAAAAGCGCTACACACGCGGCCAGGAAAAAAGCAAAGTAAGAACGCGCGCTCATAAAGGCTCCGCCTGTCCCAGCCAGTCTTTTTTGGATTTTGGGTGGCTGTACTCATAGGGCCCATGAAGGACCGTTGGGATTTTTTCAAAATTTTCTTCGGGCGGCGGCGATGGCACCGTCCATTCGAGTGTATTGGCCTGCCAGGGATTAAATTCCGCTTTTTTTCCCCATACTAGACTGCCAAAAAAATTAATGACAAATAAAAGCTGTGAAGAGCCCAGAACAAAAGCGCTCAGGCTGATGAAAATATTCATGGGCTGCAGTGCTTTTAAGTGCGCGTATTGGGTCGGATCATAAAGACGGCGCATCATGCCGCCCATACCCAGGAAATGCATGGGAAAAAACGTGGCATTGAACGCGATAAATGTCAGGACAAAATGAAGCACTGCCAGCTTCACGGACATCTGCCTGCCGAACATTTTGGGATACCAGTGGTAAATGCCGGCAAACACCGCGAACATGCTGCCGCCGAAAAGCACATAATGAATATGCGCCACCACAAAATAAGTGTCATGCATCACCATGTCCACCGGTGTGGAAGCCAGGAAAACACCTGAAAGCCCCCCGATCACAAACATGGAAACAAAAGCCAGCGCGTTAAGCATGGGCGGATTCAACCGGATGCTTCCCCGCCACAGCGTGCCCAGCCAGTTGAAAGTTTTGATCCCTGAGGGAACCGCGATGATCAACGTCGAAATCATAAAAGTGGTGCCCAGCATGGGGTTCATGCCGCTCTGGAACATGTGGTGGCCCCAAACAAGAAAACCCAGAAACGCGATAGAACTCATGGCGATGATCATGGCGTGATAACCGAACACCGGCTTGCGCGCGTTTACGGAAAGGATTTCTGAAATCATGCCCATGCCCGGCAAAATCATGATGTAAACCGCGGGATGGGAATAAAACCAGAAAAGGTGCTGCCAAAGAAGCGGCTGGCCGCCGCCGGCCGGAATGAAAAAGGTGGTATGAAGAGTGCGGTCCAGCAGCAGCATGATCAGCGCCGCGGAAAGCACCGGGGTCGCCAAAAGCGTGATGATGGCCGTAATAAAAAAGGCCCAGACCGGCAGCGGCATCCGGAAAAACCCCATGCCCGGCGCGCGCATATTTAAAATGGTGGCCAAATAATTGACTGCGCCAAGCACCGAAGAAGTTCCAAGAATCAAAACCGCAACAATCCATAAATCCTGACCGGGTTCAGAAACGCTCAAAGGCGCATAAGCAGTCCAGCCAGTTTTGGCTCCCCCGCCTTCCATAACGAAACTGGCCACAGCAACAGCAATGGCTGGAATCATGAGCCAGTAGGAAAGACGGTTGAGCTTAGGAAAAGCCATGTCGCGCGCGCCAATCTGCAG
>CAZKMJ010000170.1:0-5482 GCA_964553835.1 uncultured bacterium | reverse complement strand
CGGGCTGCACGATCTACGCCCCTGTTGAAGATGCCGAAAAAATGATCCTGGACCGCCTGCACCGGGAGTTGAAGTTTTGAATCCATCACCCGTTTCTTTAAACGGCATCCTTTGCGTCGACAAGCCCCGTGACTGGACTTCCCACGATGTCTGTGCTTTTATCCGCAAAAATTTTAAAATAAAAAAAGTTGGGCATGCGGGCACGCTCGATCCGCTGGCCACGGGGCTTCTTGTGGTGTTGATCGGAAACGCAACCAAGCAGTCCATGGAATTAAGCGCGTGCGATAAGGAATATGCCGGGATCATGGAGCTTGGCGTTAAGACCGACTCCCATGACCGCCAGGGCAAGGTCATTGCGGAAGCACCCGCGGAACACATCACGCTCGACGACATCCGCAAAAAAGCGGAAGAGAATTTTACGGGCGATATTATCCAGGTACCGCCCATGGTTTCTGCCCTTAAGCACAAAGGGCGCCGGCTTTATGAGCTTGCGCGCAAAGGCGTTGAGGTACCGCGAGAGGGCCGCGCCATTACGGTGTTTGAATTCAAGTTCAGCAAGAAGGAAGGCAATTTCGTGCATTTTTCGTCGCATGTTTCCAAGGGCACATATCTCCGTACTTTGGTCAATGACCTGGGCGAAGCGCTTGGGACCTATGGATGCCTGGCTGAACTGCGCCGTACTCGCAGCGGCGCTCATCGGCTTGAAGATGGCGTGACCATTGATGAGCTGCGCACCTGGTCGGCCGAAGACCTGCGCCGCAAGCTGGCTTCGAAAACATCCTCTCATGCTTGTTCTTAAGGATATCAATCAATACTCCGCGGCCAAGCCGCTTTTCCTCGCGCTGGGAAACTTTGACGGCGTGCATGTCGGGCACCAGAAAATCCTGAAGCAGGCGCTTGAAGACGCGCGCAAACACGGCGGTGCCGCGGCCGTCATGACTTTCAGTGAGCATCCCCAGAAAGTTTTGGGGCATGAAGGCGGGCCGCACCTGCTTTATTCCGCGGAACAAAAACTTTTTGTGCTCGAACAGTCCGGCATTGATCTTTGCTTCCTGCTTTCCTTCACGGAATCATTTTCAAAAATCGAAGCAGACGCATTTGTTTCCGATATTCTGGTAAAATGCCTGAATATCAAAAAAGTTTATATGGGCCATGACAGCCGTTTTGGGCATGACCGCAAGGGCAACAGCGAGTTGATGCAGAAACTTGCGGGCAAATACGGATTTGAATTTGAACCGGCGGCGCCCGTGGAAGTGGATGGGGAGCCTGTTTCCAGTTCCCGGGTCAGGAAACTGGTGGAAGCGGGGGATTTTCAAAAAGCCTCCGAGTTGCTGGGCCGCCCATTTTCCATGTTCCTGAAAGTGATCCATGGAGACGCGCGGGGGACTGGGCTTGGTTTTCCCACCGCCAATTTTGACATTGATGGGCGGGTGGCCCCTCCTATGGGTGTTTACCCGGTGGCTCTGCGGCCGGTGGATTCAACCACCTGGTACCAGGCAGCGGCCAACTGCGGGCACCGGCCGACCTTCCATCCGGGGTCCAAAAAGGTGGTTTTGGAGGCTTTTATCCTGGATTTCCCGGGCCAGGACCTCTATGGAAGGGTCTTGGAGGTCCTTTTTTACCCAAGGCTAAGGGCCGAGAAGACTTTTGGCGATATAGAAAGCCTGAAAGCTCAGATCCGGGAAGATGTTGAGGCCGTCCGGGGGGTCTTAAACAAGGCTTTACAAGCCTGAGGCGCTCGGCTATAATACACGACCGATCGAATTCTAAGTGATTGAAAATTAAGGAGTTAGTAAAAGAAAATGGCTTTGAAAAAAGAAAACAAGAAAAAAGTTATCTCTGATTACCGCCTTACCAAAAATGACAGTGGTTCCACCCAGGTTCAGGTTGCGCTTCTTACTGAACGCATCAACCAGCTTGGCGGCCACCTCAAGAAAAATGTGAAGGACAATCATTCGCGTTACGGCCTTCTTAAGATGGTCGGACAGCGCAAGCGCCTTCTGGCCTACCTTCAGAAGACGCAGCCTGAAGAATACCGCAAGCTGATCGCTCGCCTTGATTTGAGAAAATAAGAAAAACCCGCCAAGAAAGCAAAGAGGATATCCGAATGAGTAAGCAAATCGTTAAAGGGGAAATCGGTGACAGGGAGTTTATTTTTGAAACAGGCCATGTGGCCAAACAGGCCAATGGTTCCGTGCTTCTGCAGTGCGGAGGCACCGTTGTTTTTGTCGCGACCGTAGCGGCGCGTAAAAACACGGAACGCGATTTCTTCCCTTTGACGGTTGATTACCGTGAAAAGACTTACGCCGCGGGCAAATTCCCCGGCGGATATTTCAAGCGTGAAGGCAAACCCACCGACCGTGAAGTTTTGACCTCCCGCCTGATTGACCGCCCCATCCGCCCGCTCTTCCACGAACATTTCATGAAGGAAACCAATATTACGGCCATGGTTCTGTCGATTGACGGCGTCAATCAGCCGGACATTCTGGCCATGAACGCTGCTTCTGCCGCGCTTATGGTTTCAGACATTCCTTTCATGACTCCGCTGGGCGCTGTGCGCGTTGGCTTGATTGACGGAGAATTTGTCATCAATCCCAGTAACACTGACCTTCAGGAGAGCGACCTTGACCTGGTGCTTGCCGGAAGTGAAGAAAAAGTCATCATGATCGAAGCTGGTTCCAACCTGATCACCGAAGAGAAAATGCTTGAGGCGATCGAGTTCGGTCACAAGGAAATCAAGAAGGTCGTCAAGCTGCAGAAAGAACTGCAGAAAAAAGTCGGCCGCAAGAAAATGGACGTTGAGCCCATCAAGTATCCGGATGCCGTCACTTCCACAGTCGACAAGTTGACCAAAGGTGCGTGGGAAAAACTTTTCTCCCCGCAGTCCAAGGAAGCACGCGAAACTGGCGCTTATGAGCTGCTCAATAAAATTCTCGAAGAAGTTGAGAAGCTGGATCCTGAATTCAAGGAAAGTGATGTGAAGCTGTATTACGACAAGGCTGAAGGAAAAGCGCTTCGCGAATGGGTCCTTGAAAAGAAAAAGCGTCCGGACGGACGCGGTTTCAACGATATCCGCCCGATCACCTGCGAAGTCGGCGTCCTGCCGCGCACACATGGTTCCGCTCTCTTCACCCGCGGCCAGACGCAGAGTCTTGGCGTTGCCACTCTGGGTACCGGTGATGACGAGCAGATGATTGATTCGCTTGAAGGCACCCTGACCAAGCGTTTCCTTCTTCACTACAACTTTCCTCCTTTTAGCGTCGGTGAAACGGGCCCCAACCGTGGTCCCGGCCGCCGCGAAGTCGGCCACGGCGCTCTTGCGGAACGTTCGCTTGAGCCCATTATTCCGGGCGGCGAAGATTTTCCGTACACCATCCGCCTTGTTTCTGAAATCATGGAATCGAATGGTTCGAGCTCCATGGCCTCGGTTTGCAGCGGCACGCTTGCTCTTATGGATGCCGGCGTTCCCATCAAGGCCCCGGTTGCCGGTATTGCTCTTGGTCTTTTGACTACGGGCAGCAGCTGGCAGGTTTTGACGGACATCGCGGGCGTTGAAGATCACCACGGCGATATGGATTTCAAAGCTGCCGGTACGCGCGATGGTTTGACCGCGCTTCAGATGGACCTGAAAATCGACGGCGTGACTTCAGAAATGCTGAAGGCCGCGTTGAAGCAGGCCAAAGAAGGACGCATGAAAATCCTGGACCTGATCGAAGGCACCATCAAGGCGCCTCGTCCGGAACTTTCTGAGTTTGCTCCGCGCATCACCGTTCTTAAAATTAATCCTGAAAAAATCGGCGAGCTCATCGGCCCTGGCGGTAAGAACATCCGCAAAATTGTGGAAGAGACAGGCGCCAAGATTGATATCGAAGATGACGGCCGTGTTTTTATTGCTTCAACCGACGCGAAAGCCGCTGAAGCCGCCATTGCGCGTGTTCAGGGCATTTCCGCCGAAGCTGAAATCGGCAAGGTTTATGAAAATTGCCGTGTGCAGAAACTGATGCCTTTCGGGGCTTTCATTGAAGTGCTGCCGGGCAAAGACGGTCTTTGCCACGTGTCCGAAGTTTCAGAAGGTTTCGTTAAAGCTGTGAATGATTATCTGCGCGTTGGTGATATGGTGCCTGTGAAGGTCACCGGCGTTGACGAACGCGGAAAGATCAGCTTGAGCATCAAGCAGGCGCAGCCTGGTGGATGGCCGGCATTGCCGGAGGGTGCTGAGAAAGACCCGATCGACCAGCCGCGCGAACGCAGCGGCGGCGACCGCGGCGGACGCTCCCGCTCACGGCGCTAAAAGATTAAAACAGCGGCAGGGTAAAACCTGCCGCTGTTTTTTTATGAAAAATATCGAAATTTCCGTTAAAACTCTGCCCCATTATGAAGGACTTCCTCTCCCGGTTTACCAAACCGAAGGTTCCAGCGGTTTCGATTTTCTTGCTGCCTGCGATGAACCCATTGTTTTAAACCCCGGCCAGCGTTTTCTGGTCCCGACCGGTATTTCCGTGGCCCTTCCTTTAGGCACTGAAATCCAGGTCAGGCCTCGCAGCGGCCTTGCGGTTAAAAACGGGATTACCATGCTTAATACCCCAGGCACCATTGATTCCGACTACCGGGGGGAGATCAAGATTATCCTGGCCAATCTGGGTCAGGAGCCCTTTACCGTTACCAGGGGCATGAGGATTGCGCAGGGAGTTTTAGCGGAAGTAGTAAAGGCACGGTTGGTACTGGCCGATACTTTGGATGCTACCCTTCGGGGAGCCGGCGGTTTTGGACATACCGGCGTTTAAGAAAGGTTCTGTCTTTATACATGCGCAAAGAACGCACCAACGAAATCTGGGGCATTTTATTTCTCCTGCTGGGCCTGTTCACGCTGGCCAGCCTTGTTTTCTTTTATCGCGAAGACCTTCCGTTTTACACCTCTGACCCTTCTTCTCCCATCCGCAATGTCACGGGCCTGACCGGCGCATGGCTTGCTTTTGGGTTGATTGTCAGCTTCGGTGTCAGTTCTCTTTTAATTCCCGGGCTTTTCCTTTTGTGGTCCGGCTGCTTTTTCCTGCAGCGTGTGCCGGAGCGAAAATTTTTTAAATTCCTGGGACTGGCCATCGCGCTTTTCGCGACGTCGACCCTTGTCGCGATTTATTCCGATCCTGAGCTGAGGCTTGAACAGGGCGGCGCCGTAGGCTACGCGGCCGCGAACCATCTGCTGCGCTATTTCGGGGGTCTTGGCAGCAGCATTCTTGCGGGCTCATGCCTGCTGCTTTCGCTGGTGCTGGCCACTGATTTCCTTCTGTATCCTCTTTTCAAACGCATCATGGGACGCTTTGCCGCGATTTTCACAGGTATTGGTGAAGTGTTCACAGCTTTTTTTAGCGTTTTTGTGAAGCTTGGCTCCATGCTGCATTTCGGTAAAAAGAAGGAAGGACAGGAAGCTGAAAAGGTCAAGGCACCCAAGGGTGTATCGCAGGCACAGATCAAACAGGCCATG
>CAZKMJ010000169.1:0-5483 GCA_964553835.1 uncultured bacterium | reverse complement strand
ACGGTATATTCGCTGTCAATTCTATACTAGTTAAAAACGAGCATCGCTCCTTTGCCTATGTACATGCCGGTATTTTCCGCAGCATGCCATGCCCACAGACCCGGGTCCGACGAAAACCATAGAAATGTGGTGTCACTGCTTGTGGCCAGGCCTCCTTCTCTCGATTTATCCGGACGCAATCTGTTTCCGGAGGCCTTTACTTTTTCCAGGTTCTGAAATTTAATGCCGCTGTAATAAGATATGGATTTCCCAGGAATAGGATAGGCCGCTCCTTCTCCCATGATGTACCTTCGAAATGGATATATTTTTTCTCTCGCGCTAAATAAATCCGGGTCTGGGGGAATATTATAAAAATCGGTGCCTGATCTCAAAGGCTGCAAGGAATTCCCAAGATAGTAATTCAAAGCTCCTTTAAAACCATCTCCAGCGATTGAAGATTTGCCCAGCGAAATTACAAGTTCGGTCCCGTCTTCTGATTTCGAGAATGAAAAACTATCTCCGATCTCAATCCTGACTTTTCCGCCTGTAACACCCATTCTTTTCATGGTGGCTGCCAAAACATCGATCGGCCGTAAAAACGGCTGCTTCATTTGACCGATGTTCTTGGGTAATCTGTAAAGTCCTCCAAATATTTCCTGCACTGCGGGGACTCCAAGTTCAGGGACTTCGATTGTCAAACCGTCGATTTTTAAGGTTTTTGGATTCCCGAAAAGCGGCACTGCGGATCGCACTTCGGAGCGGGAAGTTACTTCGGAAGTGCGGCTTTCAGAACGGATAAAAGTATTTCCGGGAGGCAGCTTGGTAACGGACTGTTTCGCGGCCTGGTCGAGGGCGGTCGCCACTACGGCTTTGGCCGCGAGATTGGCGTCCTGGGCAGGAAGGAATTCGGGGCGCTTCAAAATCTCGCCGGCCCGATTTTGCATGTCTGTCAGAAAACCACCGACTGAGGCTTTTGAAGGCTCCGCAGTCTTGATTTCCGTGCCCTGCAGAAGAGAAGCTGCGCGGTCCTGCTGGAGCGCCCTCTTTTGAATCGGGTCTACAAGCTGTCTGGCGGCTGCCTGCACCGGGCCGCTGTTCTGAAAATTCCGCAAGTCTGTACGCAGCGCATCGCGCGCGGCTTCAAGAAACCTCGCGCCTGACACTGCTTCCAGAGTTTCCTCCTGCAGCTTTCCGCCCGTGGCATAGAAATTTTCAAACATGGAGCTGCGAGCCTCAGAGCGGCTGAAAGCAAGATGGTTGGGAGCGACTACGGATTTGGCGCCCCGGCCCATCAAAGCCGCGACATTCTCAACCGTCACCGCGTCATTCTGTTTCAGCCCGCGCAATCCGTCCGCGAATTTTTTGAACTGGTCCTGGAATTTCGCCCACAGGCTGCCTGACGCCCTGTCAGCAGCCGAGTTAAGCTCCTGCTCGATCACCTTGATAATGTCTTCCCTGCCGGCTGTGCCGTTCGTGGCACCGCCGAACTTGTCGGCGTAAATTTTGTAAAGCATGTCGATGTAGCGCGTGTACTCGCCAGCTTCGGCGATGCGTCCTTTTTTGGAAAGGTCGCGGATGACCTGGTCGCGCCAGGTCTTGAGGTTTTCTTTGAAGTCCTGATTGTTGTAGCCCGCCACAAGCCGGATGGTTGACGCGCGGCTGAAAGCGTCGAACAAACTGGACTTGATATAGGACTTGTAGGAAACCGTTCCCGTCATGATGTCGTGATACGATTCATGACCGTCAAGCGATTCAATGCGCGGCATCAGCACTGCGTATGAGTAACCGCTGTCACGCAGCTCACGCTTCACGCCTTCAGCGTGAAAACCACCGACCACCATGACTGCCGTCTTTTGCTTTTCCTTTTTCAGGATGCCCGAAAGGTTTTTCAGGAAAATGCGATCGCGGTCCAGCGCGGCCTCATAAAACTTCAGAGATTCATCAAGCTCCGCGCGGTCTTCGCCATAGAAACTCAAGTGGCCTTCCGGGTCCCTGCGGTACTCGTCAAGCTGGTCATGCATTAATTCAAGCGAAGCCATGCTTTTGAGCACGCGGATTTTTTCGTACTGCGCGCCCATGGTTTTCTGCGCGGGCGTCTGCATCAATTTTGCTTTCATGTCCTTGATGCAGGCATTGAGCTCTTCAAAGAGTTTTGTGCCTTTTAGTGTGCCCAGGGTTTCAGTCGTCCCCAGCAGGGATTTCATTTCGGACGTGAGGCGGGGTTTGACATTGATCGTGCCGGCGGTCTCGATCATCCGTTTCAAAAAGGAACCGGCGTCCGTCTGGCCAGTCAGGAAGTCCTGATGTGCCTTGGTGAAATTTTTGAAGGCCGCAGAAGAGAGTTTGTTGGAGAATTTTTTCCGGAAACTTTCAGCCATCTGGCGGATGGCCGCATCCGCGTCCTCTGAAGCATCACCCTTGTCCTTACCAACGGAATCAAGGAATTTTGAAAGCTCTTCCCGGCCTTCCAGAAACTGCCGGATATCATTGCGGGAAACCAGATAGCGGGCAAGCTCGATCAGCCCGGTCGTTTCATCCAGAAAATTTTCGACCTGCTCGTGAAACGCGTTGAGGTCCTGCGTGTAAACCTGCGGCCGCTTCGTGTCCAGCTGCTGTTTCAAAACCTTCAGCCTTTCAAGGACTTTGTCCTTAACCTGGTCGGCTTTGACATATGCGGTAAAGTTACGTTCATAAACGCCCCAGTCTTCAATACCTTCAAACTCCGAGTCCTGGGGATTGTAGATTGCTGCCAGTTCAATACCGCTTAATTCAGCGCGGCCCAGGTATTCTTCCGTAATCTTCTTTTTGGTGAATTCATCAGGAAATGCCCGCAGCAGCGTAGCGTCAAGTTTTCCGGTCAGCCCTTCCACGCCCACAATACGGTTGCCGGCTTTTTCCTGAAGGAAGCGGATCAGCTGCTGTAGATTGTGCTGGGCGTCCACAAGAGCATGAGCGTCCTGGATGACCCACACGAATTCATCACGTGTGCCCTGATGTGAATCGTCAATTCTTCCGATCGCGTCAGGAATTTTCAGTGAAGCAAGCTGCGAAGAAGAGAGCTGAGGAAGAGAAATGATTTCGGCAGATGCCGTTGGATATGTAGGAGAGCCCGGACTCAGGACAAAAAAACATATAGCCGTGACGAAAGCCACGCCGCGCCTGTAAAAATTATTTTTAAAGTGAAGGTCTGTCATGGGTTAACTGTTTTTCTTGGCTTATATAAAAGATACCCTCCTTCTATCAGCAATTCAAATAAAGTGATCAATTAATAGCAATATATAGCGAAATTAACGTTTGTAGAGTACAAAAGGGACTACGTGGGAGGAAAAAGAAGGGTTTTGGCCCTTTTAGGCTAGGGTCTCAGGATCGACCGGGAGGCCGTCCTGAATACCGGGAACAATCGAAGCAGGCAGGATGTCCCAGGCGCCGCTGCCGAAACGGGAAACGGCGCGGAAAATTCCATCAAACAGGCCGGTGACATGACGCACGCCGGCATACCCGGAACCGCGATGGTATTTCTGGACCGTCACGGGGATTTCAAGAGGGAAAGTCAGCACATTTTTGGTGCCGCGCACCAGGTTGCGCTGCATGTCACCCACATAGGAAGCATGGGCGGCTTGAGGGCAAAGAACCGCGGCAAGGGCCGCTAAAATCAGCGCTTTTTTGAAGGTCACCTGGAAGCTCCTTTTAAAATTTAAGGTCAAGTTTTAAAACGCCCGGTCGATTTGTGTTTTATAGCCTTCTCAAAGGAAAAGGAGCGGAATTGAAACCTTTATACACATGTTCGAGCTGCCACTGGTCGGGTGATGAGACCCATTTTATCACCAAGATCCTCTCGATCATGTACCGCCCCAAACACGAGAACATCCAGGCCTTCAAGCAGATCAAATGCCCTCAGTGCCACAATCTCGTGACGATTATCTTTGAGACCCTCGACGGCTCGATAGCGAAGTAAAGCATTCCCGCATAATTTCCACCGCAACATCCACATCTTTTTTCGAAACAATCAAGGGCGGACTGAACCGGATTGTTGATTCTCCGCATCCAAGAAGCAAAAGCCCTTTCTGAAACGCGAGCTCGATGATCTCATCCCTTTCTTTCGGGGCGGGCGTTCTTGTCTGGCGGTCTTTCACCAGCTCAACGCCGACCATAAGACCCAGACCGCGAACATCCCCGATCATGGGAAATTCCCTCGAAAGCTCCTTTAAACTTCCCAGCAGGTAGTTTCCGGTCACTTCTGAATTTTTAAGCAGCTTCTTTTCCAGCAGATTGAGCGTTTCAAGGGCAGCCGCGCACGCAAGCGGATTGCCGCCGAATGTGTTGGCATGCGAACCCGGTTCCCAATCCATCAAGTCCGCGCGCGCGATCATGGCTCCAAGCGGCATGCCCGAGGCGATCCCCTTCGCGACCGTGATAATGTCCGGCTCCACATCCCAGTGCTGGATGGCAAACATTTTTCCGGTACGGCCCATGCCGGACTGAACCTCGTCCGCGATCAGGAGGATGCCGTATTTTTTGGTCAGCTCACGCAATTTCTGGTGATAGCCAGGCGGCGGCACAACATAACCGCCCTCACCCTGCACAGGTTCGATAATGATCGCGGCCACTTCTTCCGCGGGCACGGTTTTCTTGAACAGCGTGTGTTCAATATAATCCACGCAGTCAATTTTGCATTCCGGATAAGTCAGGTGATACGGGCAGCGGTAACAGTAGCCATAGCCCACATGGGTCACGCCAGGAACAAGAGAACCAAAATTTTCTTTCTGGCGCACCTTGCTGCCAGTCAGTGAAAGTGAGCCGAGTGTGCGGCCGTGAAAAGCGCCGAAAAAGGAAATCATGCGCTCACGTTTTGTTTTGTAGCGCGCGAGTTTGAAAGCGGCCTCCACGGATTCTGTGCCTGAATTGGTGAAGAAAACACGCTTGGCAAATTTGCCCGGAGCCAGGGCTGCAAGCCTTTCAGCCAGCCTGACTTGCGCGTCATAGTAAAAATCAGTTCCCGACATATGGATCAACTTGGAAGCCTGTTTCTGGATAGCTTTAACAACCTGAGGATGGCAGTGGCCTGTGGACGTGACGGCGATGCCGGCCGTGAAATCCAGGAACACATTGCCATCCGGATCAATGATCCACATTCCTTCCCCGCGCGCAGCCGCGAGCGGATAGGAACGGGTAAATGAAGGCGACAGCAGAGCACGGTCCTGCTCAATCAGTTTTTTGGCTTTGGGACCCGGTAAAGGGCCTTTGATGATCGGCTTCTTATATCCCATATTAAATTATCGGCATTTTCCCGGAACCCTGATTTTGATTTAATTTTTTTTGGAAATCAGGACTGCGGACGGTTTTAGTCAACATCAATTTGGGCCTTTTGTAACCGTCCGCTGTAATCGATAAACACGCTTTTCCATTCAGAGAAAATATCCAGCCCGGTCTCACCTGCTTCGCGGTGGCCGTTGCCCGTATTTTTAACACCTCCAAAAGGCAGGTGCACTTCTGCTCCGATGGTC
>CAZKMJ010000168.1:0-5495 GCA_964553835.1 uncultured bacterium | reverse complement strand
GCTTTCCATGGAAGGCAGCCGGGCGTGGATGATCGGCACAGCACCCATCCGCTACTCTTCCCTTCTTCTTGAAAAATTTTTCCTTGGCTGCGGGCTTTCCATGGCGCTGACCCTGCCGCTTGTATTTCTTTCCGGCTGGATGCTGGACATTCCGGAAAAACGAATTCTTTACATCCTGGGCCTGGGATTTTTCGTGTGCATTGCCCTGACCGGGCTTTCCGTGGGCATGGGCGCGCGGTTTATTAATTTAAAGTCCGACAACCCTTCACAAATCATCTCCGGTTTTGGCGGCTCCATGCTGCTGGTCATTCACCTGGCCTACCTGGCGGGGGTCGGAGCATTCCTTTTCCTGTCAAAAAATCCTCAACCCATCACCTTGTGTATCATGGCCGCAGGCAGTGTCCTGGCCGGCGTTGTCCCGATCAAGATCGGCATCAAGGCCATGGAAAAATTGGAGTATTAAAGCTATACTCGCGGCATGCGTTTATCCGCCGCGTTTCTCTCTCTGATTTTTCTGTTCGGTTCTCTGGACTTCATTCCAGCCAGAAAACCCGTGACGTGCTGCGGCCGTGTCATCTGCACCTGTACCCACGCCAAACATGTGGCATGCCCGTTCAAATCCAAAATGGCCAAAAAGCACTGCCACGCGAAAGAAACGGTCCACGAAAACGCGGCGCAAACCGGCGGTCCCCGGCTGAGCAGCGCACCGTGCCACAAAAGCACGCCCAAGACATTCATGCATTCCTTTTACAAGGATTTCTTCGTGCCGGAACCTGCAGCCGTTGCCACACCGGCTGGACTCGAAAGAATTCTCCGCGTCAAAACTCTTTTTTCCGGCCTGGTCCGGAAAAATCCCCTGGAACGCCCTCCAAGCATCTCCCTTCTTTCCATTTAATTCTCTTTTTTTAAAATTCATTACTCGAAAGGTATTTCTATGCGTTTCGTATTTCTTTTTTTACTTTTTTTATGGGTGTCTCCGTCCGCATTCGCGCACAGCGGCGGGCATACAGCCGCGCGTGTCACTCACGCCGGAGAAGAAGGAACGGACAATATCTCAAGCGGCGCCATGCTGAACTCGCCCACGGCAAGCACCCTGGGCAGAAACCATGCTTCAGCAGGATTTTCGTTTGAATATGTGCGATACAATTCCATTCCGGCGGAGGACGCGCACCGCCTGCACCACAATGACCACGACGTGCATGGAAAAAATCATGAAGAGTTTTACAACATGGACTTCGGATACGGGGTTTTAAATGACCTGGATTTGTATCTTTCCGCGCCCATTGTTAATAAAAACTCAATTGATATTGAAAGCCATGCAACCCTTGGCCGGAAGGAAAATGCCACGGGTTTTGGGGATATGAAGCTGCTGGCTAAATACCGCTTTCTGAAGAAATTTGCGGAAGCGGCCTTGATCAGCGGTGTCAAATTCCCAACCGGAAAAACAGACGACCGCAGGAGCAACGGCGCCAAGTTTGAAACGGAAAACCAGCCCGGAAGCGGGTCCTGGGACAGTGAGTACGGGATCGTGGTTTCAAGGAGCTTCTGGAACCGGCTTTCTGTTGCCACCAGCTTTCAGTTTTTCCTGAAAACCGATGGCGCGCAGGAGCACCGGGAGGGAAATTCATTCCGCTACAGCGCCGGTGTGTCTTATGCCCTGAGGGATCTGGGCAAGCACCCCAACCTGAGCATTGTTACGGAGCTGAACAATGAATGGGCCCTGAAGGATAAATCACGGACGGAGAAGCATGTGTTTGACAGCGGCGGGACAACGCTCTATATCACACCCGGCCTTGAGGCAGACCTGGCCGAACATGTTTCAGCTTTCGTGGCCATCCCGGTTCCGTTCTACCAGAACCTGGGCGGTGAGCATGAAGAAAAAGACTTCACGCTATTGACGGGGGTAAGTTTCTCTTATTAGCGAAACGAGAAAAGCCTGGATTCCTGCTTTCGCAGGAATGACAAAATAGAAAGCAAAGAGCGGCATGGCTTGAATCTGAAGAACTGGCGGAGGCTTCGTGCAAAACTTGCCTGGATGGACCGGAGGAAACCGGTCAGCCTTGCGCATTTTCTTTACGCAAGGCGCTCCGGAGGTCTCCTCAGTTCAGACAGGCTTAGTCTTTGCCGAAGCCGGAGCCGGGTGACGAAGGTCAAGACAGGCCGATCTTTGCTGTGACAGGCCCTGAAAAACTTGCGGCATCTATAGGCACAAAAAGGGCGGTGGATTTCCCACCGCCCTTTTCTTTTTTATCTCTTACTTGTCTAAAACGTAAGCAAACACAAGCGGAGCCACGATGGTGGCGTCCGATTCGATGATGAAACGCGGAGTGTTTCCGTCCAGCTTGCCCCACGTGATCTTTTCGTTCGGCACCGCGCCGCTGTAGGAACCGTACGAAGTGGTGCTGTCGGAAATCTGGCAAAAATAACCCCACAGTTTGCACTTTTCTTTCAGGTCCTGGATGATCAGCGGAACCACGCAGATCGGGAAATCGCCGGCAATGCCGCCCGCGATCTGGAAAAAGCCCAGCGATTCGGTCGCGGTGTTGGCCTTGTACCAGTCGATCAGCGCGTCCATCTGTTCCACGCCGGTCTTCACGACCGCGAAATTAGAAACGTCCTTGCGGCGCACATTGGCCACAAAAATATTGCCGAGGGTCGAATCTTCCCAGCCTGGGGTGAAAATCGGGATGTTCTTTTCGCAGGCAGCCACGACCCAGCTGTCCTTCGGGTCGATCTGGTAGAACTCCTTGATCTCGCCGCTGCGGATCAGTTGATACATATATTCATAAGGAAAGTAGCGTTTGCCTTCTTTGTCCGCCTTCTGCCAGAACTTAAGCACACGGCGCTCAATGCGGCGCATGGCTTCTTCTTCCGGAATGCAGGTGTCAGTCACACGGTTCATACCGCGGTCACGGAGGGCAACTTCTTCTTCGGAAGTCAGATGGCGGTAATGCGGCACGCGCTCATAGTAATCATGGGCGACCAGGTTGAAGATGTCTTCTTCAAGGTTGGCGCCCGTGGTGCAGATGCCGTGGACCTTGTCTTCGCGGATCATTTCGGCAAGCGTAATGCCGAGTTCCGCGGTGCTCATCGCGCCGCCCATGGTCAGGAACATTTTCCCGCCCTTGTTCAGGTGGTCGATATAAGCCTGCGCCGCGTCAATCACGACAGCCGCGTTAAAATGACGGTAATTTTTTTTGATGAAATTGTTAATTGCGCCCTGTGTTTCAACATTTTGGGTCTGCATAGGATCTCCTGGTTTTGATTTCATTGAGGGGATTATAGGGCTCAGGCGCGAATTTTGTCAAAAAAAATCAGGGCTTGTTTGCGGGCATCGGCGTGGTCGACGACCGGTTTCGGATAATTTTTCCCCAATTTTACGCCTGCTTTTTCCAAAATTTCATCAGGAGCTTCAAAAGGACGGTGCAAATATTTGTCCGGAAGCGCTTTTAATTCCGGGACCCATTTGCGAACGTAACTTCCGTGAGGATCGAACTTTTCGCCCTGGCTGACCGGGTTGAAAATCCGGAAAAACGGCGCGGCGTCCGCGCCACAGCCCGCCGTCCATTGCCATCCCAGTGTGTTGCTGGCCAGGTCGGCGTCCACCAGCGTGTCCCAGAACCAGGCCGCCCCTTCCTGCCAGGGAATCAGCAGGTCTTTTACCAGAAAAGACGCCACAATCATGCGGACACGGTTATGCATCCAGCCCATGCCCCACAGCTCCCGCATGCCCGCGTCGACGATTGGATAGCCCGTCAAACCACGGCTCCAGGCCTTGAAACCAGCCTTGTCCTTTCGCCATGGAAATTTTTCAAATTTCTTTTTGAGCGGCGAAGAAACTGTGGCAGGAAAATGATAAAGCAAATGATACGCGAATTCTCTCCAGACAATTTCTTTGCGGTAAACCATTTTGCGCACATCCCGCCAGATTTGCCGCACACTGATCTCGCCAAAATGCAAATGCGGAGAAATCCGCGAAGTTCCCCGCGCCGAAGGAATATCACGGCCCGTTTCATAATCAGAGGCCGCTTCTTCCGCGAAACGGGAAAGATTTTTCCGCGCGCCTTTTTCTCCGGGTTCCCAGGCTTCGCGCATGCCTTTGTCCCACGGAATCCGGGGTTCGAGTTTAAAATCTTTCAGATCGAGTGAAGAAGGCCATTTGTCCGGAGCGGGAATTTTGGAAGGCGCCGGAAGAGGTTCCGCCGGAGAGGGCGCGGCATTACACGTATTCCAGAAAGCTGTGTAAACCTGATACGGCGTTTTCTGGCCCGTCTTGATTTCCCAGGGTTCAAACAAAAGCGAGTTGTTGAAACTTTCAACCTGGAGCCCAGCCTGCGTAAAATGACTTTTTATTTTCTTGTCCCGTTCAATCACGGCGGGCTCATAGCAGCGGCCCCAAAAAAGACTTCGCGCGCCTGTTTCATGGACCAACACTTTCAAAACATCCAACGCCCCGCCTTTGCGCAGCACAATCCGCGAACCTTTCTTCGCCAGGCTGTCTGAAAGACTTTTCAGGGACTGATGCAGCCACCACCGGCTCGCGCCTCCCAAAGCCGGGGCACAGTCTTCATCCAGAATATAAACAGGCACCACTGGCCCGCCTGTTTTACACGCGGCGAGCAGGGCCAGATTGTCTTGAAGCCGCAGGTCCTGACGAAGCCATAAAAGGGTAACCATGCGCCAGAGAGTACCATAAAAAAAGGTACGCCGGGAGCGTTTATAACGCTATAATCTGACCCACTTTATGATTTCTATTGTATGCCCCTTCTATAACGAAGAAGAAAATCTGGACGAACTGTTCCAGCGCCTGGTCAAAATGGCATCCGAACTGCCGGAGCCATGGGAAATGATTTTTGTGGATGACGGCTCCCAGGATTCGGGGCCTGAAGACCTGAAAAAAATGATGTTCGGCAACCCCAATATTCACCTCATCCAGTTTGAAGAAAATCGCGGCCTGACCAGCGCGCTTTACGCGGGCCTCCAGGCGGCCAAAGGCGAAATCATTGCCACCCTCGATGCCGATCTGCAAAATCCACCCGAGGAAATCCCCCGCCTGCTCAGTCTTTTGCCCGGCCATGACATGGTCACCGGTTTCCGCGCGCAACGACAGGATTCTCCGGTCAAAAAAGCCAGCTCCCTGATTGCCAATAATATCCGCCGCGCGGTACTTGGGGACCGAATCAATGACGTGGGCTGTTCCCTGCGGGTTTTTCGCAAACCAGTGCTCGAAACTTTTTATCCTTATAAAGGAATGCACCGTTTTTTTCCCGCCATTGCCGACCGCCAGCGTTTCAAGATCAAGCAGGTGCCAGTGGAGCATGCGCCACGCAAAGCGGGCAAGGCCAAGTACCATTTTTTCAACCGGCTGCTTGGCCCTTTGTGGGATCTGATCGCGGTCAGCTGGCTGCTTAAAAACAAAATCCACTACAAGATAAAGGAATCATGACAAATTACGCGAAAGTCTGGATCGCCGTCGGTTTTATCGGGCAGTTTTT
>CAZKMJ010000167.1:0-5616 GCA_964553835.1 uncultured bacterium | reverse complement strand
AACAGCAAATTCATCGACCACGTGCAGATCACGGCCGCGGAAACCATCGGCGTGGAACACCGCGCGGGTTATTACGAATCCTCAGGCGTCCTGCGCGACATGTTTCAGAACCACATGCTGGAGCTGCTGTCGCTTGTGGCCATGGAGCCGCCTTCCAGCTTCGATCCCCTGCATTACCGTGAGGAGAAATCCAAGGTCCTGAAATCTATCCAGCCGATTCCGCAGAACAAGATCAACGAGTATTTTGTTCGCGGCCAGTACACCGCCGGGCTCATTGGCTCAAGCAAGGCTGTCAGCTACCGGGAAGAGCAGGACGTGAATCCCAATTCTGAAACCGAAACTTACGCGGCGCTGAAACTTTTCATCGACACACCGCGCTGGCAGGGCGTACCGTTTTATCTGCGTTCCGGAAAAAGAATGGCGGAACACAGCACAGACATCATCATTCAGTTTAAACACATTCCCCATTCCATTTTTTCGCGGGTGCCGCCGGACCAGATCCCGGCCAATCAGCTGCATATCCGCATCCAGCCCAATGAAGGTATTCAGCTCTGCTTCAATGCCAAGCACCCGGGCCCCAAAATGTGTATGGCCACGCTGGGCCTGGAATTCAACTACAACACCGTGTTCGATGAAAAAGACCTGAGCGCCTATGAACGCCTGATCCTGGACTGCATGCACGCTGACCCCACGCTTTTTGTCAGCCAGAACATGGTAGAAGTGGCATGGGCGCTGATTGAAGACATCCTTAAAACCATCAAGACGCCCGGCGGGCCCGCGCTGCATTTTTACGAAGCCGGTTCCTGGGGCCCCGTCGAAGCCGACAAGCTGATCGGGCGGGACGGTCATTTTTGGGCACAGTAAAAAAGTTCGAAAATCCGGCCGCGCTTTTTGACGGCGCCGCGAAATTCATCCTCCAGCTGGCGCAGCAAGCCGGCCCAAAATTCTCCATTTCCCTTGCCGGCGGCACCACGCCCCGCGCCCTTTACGAACGCATGGCTGCGCCGGACATGCGAGGCTCTTTCCCCTGGGAAAAAATGCATTTTTTCTTCGGCGATGAGCGTTGCGTGCCGCACGAAGACCCGCGCAGCAATTACCGTATGGCCAGGGAATCCATGCTGGGGCCCGCGGCAGTGCCGGCGGGCAATGTCCATCCGGTCAATACTTCCACCGCTTCCGCAGCCGCAAGCGCGCAGGATTACGCAGGTGACCTGGAAAAGTTTTTTGGCAAAGACCTTCCGCGCTTTGACCTGATTTTACTGGGGCTTGGTGAAGACGGACATACCGCTTCCCTGTTTCCAGGCGACCCGGCACTGCTGGAAAATAAAAAATGGACGGCGCCCGCGAAAGTCGAAACACCGGAACCGCGAGTGACCCTGACTTATCCGGTCATCAACAACGCCGATAATGTCATGTTCCTTGTCAGCGGAGAGAGCAAAAAGAAGATTTTAAGCGAAGTGCTTCCGGGGAACTCAAACTACCCTTCCGGAAAAATCAAACCATCCTCAGGCAGCCTTTACTGGTTCATTTCCTGAACCAACCCCATATTGTTCTTCCAGATTTTTTTTGACCTGACGCGCGTCAAATACCGCGGTCTTTGGGTTCGCGGGCTTTTCCTTGTAACATTGGATCATGAAATAAATGCCGGGAATGGTTTGCGTATAGCTTTCCCAGAACGGGAATGAAGAATGGAAGCAATGCCGGCCGATGCATTCGATGGGGACGTCGCTTCCCGCGGGAACAGGGAAATTCTTGTTGTCCGGCGTACCCGTCATAACAGAAAAATAATTAAACCCGTTGGCCAGGGTGATTTCCGAGCTCCTTAAAAGAGCAAAATCGGAAACTGCCATGATGTCCGAATCCGAACGGCCCCTGTACTGCACGCTAAAAATATCATCCTGGATTTTCTTGTCGGTATAGCCTTCCCCGGTGTTGTGTGCCGGGTAATAACCTAACCTGGAAGCGCAGCCGGAAACGACTGCTAAAATCAGAAAGAATCCCAAAACGCCTTTTTTCGTCATGGGTTTATTATACTATGGAGTCAAAGCGACTTTTTGTAGTCTTCAATGCTGAAGCGGACCGGAATGTCCACTTCAAAATCCACGGCGATGGCACCGATCTTGGCGGGTTCAAACTTCCATTTACGGATGGCAGTGACGGCAGACTCATCCAACAGAGGAAAACCGGAGGTGTTTTTGACTTTGACTTCCGCGGCTTCGCCTTTGGAATTGACCAGAACATGGAGAAGCACGACGCCTTCCTGATTCAGCTCAATAGAACGACGGGGGTAATGAGGCGGCCTGTTTCTGAAAGCCCTGGCTTTAGCGGGAGTAAGCGCCCCTGCTTTTGAATAAAACGTAGTGGCATCCTTGCCTGGTTCTTTGGAACTGCCGTCGCCTTCCGCTTCCTTCTTTTTGGCTTCCTGCTTTTTCAAAAGTTCGGCAAGCTTCAAGTCACTTTCACTGTCAGTTGTCATGCGCACCGCGGC
Source organism: uncultured bacterium (assembly GCA_964553835.1). Taxonomy (GTDB): domain Bacteria; phylum Omnitrophota; class Omnitrophia; order Omnitrophales; family Aquincolibacteriaceae; genus CAYLPP01. The sequence continues at coordinate 3,128 of CAZKMJ010000167.1, read as the reverse complement.
CGGCACGAAAGTATCTTTTTTCTCGACGGCGCCGGGCATGGCCGCGGTCAAAGAGACTTCAAGCCCGCCCATCTGCTGTTCAATGCCGTACTCCGCGGGCTTGACCGCGAAACTTCCGAAAAATATGACCGCGATATGCAGGCCAGCCGCCATCATAAAGCTGACCGTACCCTTGCGTTTTTCGCGGAAAAAGAAATTAAACATTAACGAGCTCCCTGTGGCGCAGACCCGGTCTGTTTTGCGGCGGTTTGAATGGAAACCTTGACGATACCCGCCTTGCGGATTTCGTCCAGCACATGAATGGCCTGGCCGAAATCAATTTTTTCATCCCCATTAATAAAAACCTGGGTTTCCTGGCCCGCGTTTTTCAGACGCTCCAGCTCCGGGCCCAGCGTTTCAACAGTCACAGGGGTTTTGTTCAGAAAAATTTCACCTTTGTCTGTAATCGAAACCGTAACTGAAACTTTTCGGTCCTGCGGCGCGGCGGTGCTGGCCGTGGGCAAGTGCACGGGCATTCCCTGATTCTTGATCATGGACATGGAGACCATGACAAAGGTCGCCAGCAGGAAAAAGATGATGTCGATCAGCGGGATGATTTCAATTCGCGCGCGACGCTTTGCGTAGCTCTGCCGGAGCCTCATGATATGACCTTTCTGATTTTGCCAGTAATGACTCGAGAAGTGACCCCGCGCTTTCCATCTGGTGGCGGATATTTTCTACATAGGCATTCAGCCAGTTAAAAGGGATCAGCGAAAAAATCGCGATGCCAAGGCCAAAGGCCGTAGCAATCAAAGCCTCGGCGATGCCGCCTGTAATGGCAGCAGGCGCTCCAAGTTCTGAAGCGCCAAGCAGGCCGAAGGCATTGATCATGCCGGTGACCGTGCCCAAAAGACCAAGCAGCGGCGCCAGGGTAATAATCGTATCCAGGACCGGAAGGCCGCGTTCATACTTTTTGAGTTCCGAGCTGGCCGCCGCGTACAGAGCCGTCTGAAGCGTTTGCCTGTGCTTTAAACCGGAAACAAGCATTTTAACAACGGGGTCCTTTAGCTTGTCCCCGGCCGCTTTGGCCTGCTCCAGGTCCCCTGTTTCCACAAAGTAAAAAATTTTCTTTCTCGATTCCGGCCTTTCCGCTTTTTTCTGCATAAGCACAAATAAAATGCGCTCGATCACGACCGTCATGCTCATGATCGACGCTATCAGCAGCGGCCACATGATTGGGCCGCCTTTTTGAAACAAGTGAAACATGGTATTGCCTCCGCTATTTAATAATTTTTTTTAAACGAAAAATCGCCATGGAAAAACCGGTCCATACCAGCATCATGGCGCCCAGAGCTGAAATAAACGCGATCAGCTGGGTAATAAGGCCAAAAGATTCGCCGGTATGTAAATACTTGGTCCAGGTCCGGAGTTTTCTTCCGGCGTTGTAACTTGAATACGGTTCCCATTTAATAACTTCGCCCGTGCCCGAATTCACAGTCAAAAGGGATTTTTGAAAATCACGTTTGGCGCCGGCTTCGACGAGATAAACAGACACAGCCGCCGTGCCTTCCTTCGGATAGCGGATGCTGGCTGATTTCCAGCCCGGAACATTTTTTTCAACACTCTCAAGCACCTGATCGGGATTAAAAACCGCTCCCGCAGCCGCCTTGCCAGCCTGCGGTTTGGCCGGCATTTCGCTGCGCGTGAGTTTATACAGAAGATTATTGGCCCAGGGATAAGCCATGATCATGCCGGTCGATGTGGTCACAAGAAGCATGGGCAGGCACCAGAAGCCGATGGTGTTATGTAAATTAAAATTACGCGCCTTGCCGCTCAATCCTGGTTTAAATTTCATGGTTTTCCAGGGCCACCACAGATAAATTCCTCCCAGGACCAGAAAAAAAAGCGCGAACGCGCAAAAAGCCGTGATCTTTTCCCCGGTTTCACCCCGCGAAAGCGTTACGTGAAAGTTTTCAACGTCATGAAGAAAGGTCCGTACACGGGATTGTTTGCCGAGCACTTTACCGGTATACGGGTCCACAAAAATCGCGGGCTTGTCCTTGCCAAACTGGACCATGAGCGCGGCTTCCGGCTTGTTCTGAAGGACCATGCCGGTGATTTTAGCCCCCGGATTTTTGACACCAGCCTTCAGCGCGAGTTCAGCCAGCGATAGCTTCACAGCCGCGGGCGGCACTTGCACGTGGTTTATGCGCCGCTCCGCGAATTCGAGGATCTGCGGCTCAAATGCCATTAAAGCACCCGACAGGGCCATGACAAAAACCACTGTCCCGATCAAAATGCCGGTACTTAAATGGGCCCAGAAAATAATTTTCCTCACTAGGCTTTTGCTCCTCCAGGCTGGGGATAGCGCAGGCGGATGGTACCGTAAACCCCGAACGGTTCGCCGGGGAACGCGCCGCTGTTGACGCCATATTTGTAATAAGTCTGGTCTGTAATGTTTTTCATGTTCACCTGCGCCTCAAACCAGCCGCGGCGGTAAAAAAGCACCAGGTCTGCCACAATGTAGGAAGGCACAATATTAGTGTTCTGCAGGTTCTGATAAATGCTGTCCTTGTAATTCAATCCCCCGCCCACGCCAAACCCCTTTAAAGGTCCGCTCTGCAATTCGTAAGTAGTCCATAGGTTGAACATATTGGGAGCCACACCTGTGGGCCGGTTGCCGTCCACCGGCACCGCGGTCAGGGCCTGAGGTACGCTGATTAACTCCGCGCTCTGGTACGTGTAATTCGCGGTGATGTTCCAGCCGGCTATAGGCCTCAGATTGATTTCAAAATCAATGCCTTCGGTGCGCTGGGCGCCGACGGGAAAAGTGTCCGTACCAACCGTCACCAGAAAATTGGTGCGCTTCACATAAAACCAGCTGGTGGTGAAATTCAGGCGGTCTTCAAAAAAGCTGGTTTTGTTGCCAATTTCGTACTGCACCGCGCCTTCCGGCTGATTCACGGGTGACGTGGACTCAGTACTCAAAATCGCCTGCCGGCTGTTGGAAATACCCGCGTAAAAGGAGGTCGGCTCAATGGGGCGGTACACAAGCCCTATCTGGCCGCTCAAAGGATGGTCCTGACGGCGTTCAGTAAAAGGCGTACCAAGGTTGCTTTTCACGTGAGTATCAAAACGGTCTACACGTC
>CAZKMJ010000166.1:3088-5641 GCA_964553835.1 uncultured bacterium | reverse complement strand
ATGGTGTTCTTGGATTTCAATCCGTCCAGCGGCTTGTTGGTTTTGCGAGGCTCATCCTTGTACTGCTGAAAGGTCAATTCACCAGGATTGGATATAGCGTCGTTCGTGTGCTTGACGCCAAAGTAAATACGGCTTCCCGTTTGCGGCAGCTCATACTCACTTTTAAAATCAAAAGATGTGATGCGCCATTCACCATTATTGCGGTAGCCGTCCGCCACATCGCGGCCGCCGTTAAAATAATATTTGAATTTTCCGCCCATGGGCGTGACTTTGTCCTGCAAAGTGCCACTGAAACCCTGGTTAAAATTCAGGCCCTGGAAACTGTTCCATTCAAGCCCCCCAAAAATCTGCACGGGCCGGTCGCTGGGACGGCCTGTGGTCAGGTTAACCACGCCTCCGAAAGCTCCCGCGCCGTAAATATGAGATGCTGAGCCGCGGTCAACCTGAATGGACTCCATGTCATTCATGACAATCAGAGGAAAATTCATGCCATTACCATCGACCTCGTTCACGCGCACACCGTCCACCAGAAACACAATACGGCTCGGGCTTGAGAAACCGCGCAGGCCAAAGCTGGTGTCCAGTCCATTTCCAACACTGTCTGAAAAAGACGCGCCTTCAATTTCCTTGACCGCATCCTGGAAAGTCAGCGGCTGGACCAGGTCGATCTGCGCAGGCCCCAGGTAAGTCACATTGGACGGCTGATCATTGATGTTTTCCTGCACCTGGGGAAGCCGCGATCCAATGACCGTGACAGAATCAACGGGTACTGGCTTTGCATTGGCATCCGGCACGCCGGCCTTTTGCGAGACATCAGCGATTTGAGGATTTCCGGATTTTGCTTCGGGAGATTTCTTGTTTGACAAAGGCCATGAAAAACCCTGACAAAAAAGAAAAATAAAAAATATTAGCCAGATACTGCGGCGTTTCAGGAATAGCTCGTTCCTGGGCATAAAAAAACCCCTTTTCCTTCCTCCGGAGACAGTGAAGGAAGCCAGGGGGTGAAGAAAACACACGCGGCTTGTTCTCTGCTCGGAGATTTGTGGCAGGCAGTTCTTCTGGCTAGGCGACCGTAATACTTGTCCTACTCGCGAACCTTCCCCCGTTTCCAGAGTGGTTATTTCGCTTTCGTGGTCGCCGACAGCGGCGGCACCGCGGAGTCACCTCTTGCGAGGGCTCTCTTCCCTATTAAGCCCGGGCCAAAACCCAGGGCACCTGCGGGAATTGAAAAATCGTTCGCGCACAAAGCGCGCGACGTGTGTGGATTATAGAAAGGGGGGAGGGAAAGTAAAGCGAAAACTTTAAAGCCGGAGCTTGATCTGGCGGCCGTTCCAGTCGAGCACTACCGTGTTTTCGGTAATGCTTTTAACAATGGCCTTTTCCAGCAGGCGGTCACCCACGCCGACGACCTGATCATTGATCAGAGCCAGCTTGGCGCCATTGGATTCCGTAATGCCTGTCAGAGAAAGCTTGGGCAGACCTGCTACAGGCATGGCCTGGGGCATCTGGGTAATGGAAGACATTCCGGCAAGCATAACCGGCCGGGTCTCCATTTTTTCGGCCTGCGGCAGGACCCATGAAATACAAAGCACCAGCGCAACCACAGAAGCAATGATTGTAATGCCGAGCAAAAACCTTTTCGGAACGCTGATTTTCGGCATGTGAAAATGAAACTGAAAAACAGGTTTGCGGACCCGGCTGACAAGTTCTTCTTCCATATGAAGGGACTCAAGCACGGCACGGGTGGTCTGAGGCTTTTCAAGAACTTCGACGGCCTGAGGAGCTGAGGCTTCCTGCCTGGCCTTTGCCGCTTTCTCAAGCGCCTGCTGGATCAAACTCATGCAGCCGCTCCCATCACGTCAGCATTGGCATATTCCACCATGGCAGCTTCCACCATGCGAAGGTTCTGCGTGAAAGCAGTCATCATGGCGCGGTCGGCCAGCACATTCAGAATGCGCGGCACGCCGGCGGACAGCTGGTAAATCATGTCCAGGGCCTGAGCCGTAAAAAAATTTGTCTGCGCTCCGGCCACTTTCAGGCGGTGCGAGATGTAATCACCCACTTCTTCGCGCGAGAGCGCGGGAAGGTGCGTGCGAATGGTGATCCTCTGCCTCAACTGAACAAGGTCTTCACGGTTCAACAGGTCTTTGAGTTCCGGCTGTCCAGCAAGAATGATCTGCAGCAGTTTGCAGGAAGATGTTTCAACATTGGAAAGCAGGCGCACGGCTTCGAGCCCGCGCGGTGTCATGAGCTGCGCTTCATCAATGATGACCACGGCGTTGTAGCCATTGGCAAGCTCTTCAATCAAAAATTTATTGAGCGCGTCAAAGTAGTCTTTGCGTTTTTTGCCTTTGGGCTTGATACCGAAGTCTTCAACAATGACCTGTAGCAGTTCAAACTCCGAAAGCTTGGGATTGATAACAAGCGAGGTGTGGATTTTTTCCTGGGCCAGCTTGCCCAGAAGCATGCGGCAAATGGTGGTCTTGCCCGCGCCGATTTCGCCGGAAAGCTGCATGAAGCCGCGGCGGCTCTCGCCGAGCCGCTGGCCAGGCC
>CAZKMJ010000166.1:0-3078 GCA_964553835.1 uncultured bacterium | reverse complement strand
TCTGCACTCCATACATTAAGGAAGAAAGGGCGTCCTGATGGTGCCGGCTCAGGTACAGGAACCGGGGGTCCGGTGTGACATTAAACGGGCATTCTTTTAATCCGAAGAAGGATTCGTACATCGTGTTTGATGTAACGGCCTGGACAGGAATTTCTTTAGGCCGCGCGAGCCAGCATCTGGGCGGCCTGATGCTGAAGAACGGCCAGCATGGCGGTGCCGGAAAGGCGGATCCCGCCGTCCCGTGTAGAAGCCACGGCGGTGTAACTGTCGAGGTTGTATTTGGAAAGGAGCTCGCTTGCCTTCAAAAGGCGGAGCTCACTGCGGTTTTTGACCTCATGGGCCACAATCAGAGCCATGGCGGTTTGCAGGGTAATCATAAGCCGGGAAGCATCGCTGCCGTCCAGGGCATCTTCATCCACTCCTATAATAGGAACAAGCGCTTCTATAGAGAAGTCCCCAACCCCGTTCTCCCCTGTCACCAGGCCGGCCACCCGCTGGTCACCAGAGAATTTGATGTCCTTTTGATTCAGGCTGAGCCGGGCCAGCAAAAGTTTTAAACGGCGCAGAGGATTGTTCAATTCCGCGGGCACCTGTTCATCCTTAGGCACCAACACGCGCTGGAAACGCCCCATCCTTTCAATCGCGCCCACGAAATCACCAATCTGGCGCTTGCTGCGGCCGCGCGTGATATAAGCAATGTCCATACGATCATCCTGCGGCAGGGCCGCGACCGCGCGCATAATGTCATCAATCAATTGATTGGTCAGACCAGTCATCTGATTCTGGACTTTGGCTTTCAAATCCTGAAGCTCACGCAATGTCTGCGCCGCGCCCGCTTCCGCGATCACGGCCGCGGATTCACCCTGCTCAACTTCCGTTAAGGTTTCACCAAGCGCCCACCGCCCCACATTCCGTCCCGCCTCCGCGATCCCGATCCGCGTTTCAGAACGCGCAAAATACTGCGCGCGCACCGCGTCAATGTCGATCCGGTTGATCATGGGGCGCAGGCCCTGGCGAATATACTCAGAAAGGTCACGACTAACGACTCGGCTTGAAAAATCCTTGAACAAACCGGTCCAGCTCCTGCTGTCCTGGGTAAAAACACCGGCCAGCTCCTGCCTTTCGGCTTCCGTTTCCATCAAACGGTAAAAAAGCCGTGCCAGCGGATGACCCTTGATGCTCATGCGATGCATTTCATCCGCGATAATGTCTGTCATGAATTTTCTTTCAGGATCATTGGCATCCCGGACCAGCGGATAAATCATTTTTTCAAAAAACTCCATCAGGAAAAACTCTTCCCACTGTTGATTGTAATTTTCTGCTTTCAACTTATTAAAGAAATCATAAAAAACAAGGCCGCCGCCGGGTAAAGGCTGGACAATCCGGGCCAGGTCAAAATCGCTCAGCTTGACGCTCTTATTCACACGCAATATGTTTCGAGGGCTCATGTCAAAAACAAGGATCGCTTTTTCCTGTAAAAGCTTCCTCTGGAGAGCAAATAAAATGCGCGGAATCTGCCGGAGCTTTTGCTCATTTTCCGCTCTGGCCTCAAATTCCTTGCGGGACATTTTTCGCAAGGCCTGGTAATCCGCGTGCAAGACTTCTCCAAGGGCCTGGCTCAAAAGCACGTATTCATCGCTCCGGACATTCGGGCCTTCTTTTATCGTTATCGGAAACTTTCCTTCATTTTTCGTTGGGAGGGCGCTGTCTCCAATATACCGTTCAAGCGCATCCAGGCCTTGCAGCCAATTCTCATCTACCCTGAGGCTTGAAATTTCATCACGGTTTCTGGCCCCTTCCACCGGGACAAACTTGTACGCTTTCTGATCGAGCGAGTAAACCGTGGCACGCATGCCTGCGCCGATCCGGTGAATTTGATCATATGCCGCCCGGGTTAAATCATGCAGTTTCTGGCGGAATCGTCCGTCAAGGGCGAGGTCCATTTTAGCGGCCGCGCGGCGGTCTTCCTCATCTTCTTCGAAATACGTGCTGGCCGTCACACTATGAGAGAACCTGGCGCTTGGTATGGCAGAAACCGGAATAGCTGAGGCTTCCATCTTTTCCGGACCTTTACGCAGCAGCTCATCAGACTCTTCAAGAAGACGGTCCTGAAAAGCAGAGATTTTTTTCAACAGACTTTCCAGCGCCCTGGCCTGTGCATCCAGAATTTTAGTGTCCGCCGCTTCTTCTTTTTCGGTCAGCCGGGTTATTTCAACATCGACCTGGCGCAGCCGCTCTTCTATTAATGGCACTGCCTGGTTCAGCTGTTCGTACGCAACATCAAACCGGTCATCAGCTTTTCCTTCAAGCGCGGTGCGGGCGGTCAGAAAAAAACTCGAAACAGCCGCATCCGGTTTACCCAAAATGGCTGTGTATTCGCCCTCGAGCTCCACAATTTTTTCAGCAAAATCCGTTTTCTCCTGAGTCCGGACTTCACTGCGGATCCGCAAAAAAGCCTCGAGCATTTCGCCGGCATTGACATAAGGCCTGTCTTCAGGATTTTGCTTGAGCGCTCCGGCAATCAAGCCAACGTAGGGCCGCCATTCAGGTTCCACATTTTCATAAAGGCTTCCTTCTTCTGCCAAATCGAACATATAGTTCCCGCTGAACGAGTTCCACAAAGTTTGGCGTCCGTCTGTGGCAAACTCAAGCAAGATCAGGCCAATCCCAAAAACGTCCACTTTAGAATCATAAACCTGGTTCGAGCGTTTCATTTCCGGCGCATGGCTGCCAAGTGTGCCCGCCATGGTCTCAGCAGTGCGATAGGGCGCAGGCACACCGCCGCGCTGGGCAATTCCAAAGTCCACTATTTTAAGCCGCCCGCCCCGATTAACGAGGGCGTTCGCGGATTTTAAATCGCCGAAAACAATGCCTTTTTCATGAAGAATTTTGAACGCGGTCAAAAGCTGCTCAGAAACTTCAAGGTATTTTTCTTTATCGACAATCGCGTTCAAAGTTACGCCGTCGATTAACTCCATCACAATCCAGGGTTTGCCGTCGTCCGCAATTTGAAAATCGTAAGCTTGAGGAAAAAATTCCGGTGCGGCTTCGTAGGCCAGCCGGAGTTTTTCGTATTCT
>CAZKMJ010000165.1:0-5720 GCA_964553835.1 uncultured bacterium | reverse complement strand
ATTGCTCCTGACGGTATAGGAGCAAAGGTTTAGGAAATCCTAGATGAAATATTCAAGGCCGCGAAATCATGGCCTGAGGAATTCAGAGCTTACGTCCGGGAACAGTCTTTCTGGCTGGCAGATTACGCGGTTTACAAGGTTCTGAAAGAAGTGAACGCGGAAAAAAGCTGGGAAGAATGGGAAGAAGGTCTCAAGAAAAAAGATCCGGCCGCGGTGGAGCTTTTCAAAAAGAAGCATGAGCAGCGTCTGGTTTTTTATGAATGGCAGCAATGGCAGTGCTTTTTGCAGGCTTCGGAAGCCAAGCGCGCGTGCGCTGCTAAAAATGTTTATCTCATGGGCGATCTACCATTTCTGGTTTCCCGGGACAGCGCGGATGTATGGAGCCATCAGAACTATTTCAAGCTCAACCTGGTTTCCGGCGCGCCGCCCGACGCGTTTTTCGCCAATGGGCAGCGCTGGGGCATGCCTCCGTATAACTGGCCGGCCATTGAGCAGCGCGGGCATGATTATCTGGTCCAGAAAGTCCGTTACGCCCAGAATTTTTACGATCTCTTCCGCATTGACCACGTTGTCGGGACCTTCCGGTTGTGGACCATACGCCTGGACGAGCCGCAGGAGCATGGCGGATTGCACGGTGTTTTTGATCCCCAGGAAGAACATTTATGGGAAGAACACGGAAAAAAGATCCTTTCGGTCATGATCAAGAACGCGGACATTTTGCCGTGTGCCGAAGACCTTGGGGTGGTTCCGCCCTGCTCCTACAAAGTGCTGGAAGAATTCAATGTGCCGGGCATGGACGTCCAGCGCTGGGCGCGTGAATGGGACACGACCTATGATTTCAAAGCGCCGGACAAATACCGCCTGAATTCCATCGTGGTCATTTCCAACCATGACACCACGTCCTTTCCGGGCTGGTGGAATTTTGAAGCAGGTACCGCGGACGAGGCACTCTTTAAAAGAAGGTGCTCGGAGTGCGGCGTTGATTTTGAAAAAGTCAAAGGCCGGCTTTTCGACCTGGAAAATTCAAAGCATGGACGGCTGCGCTGGAAAAAAGAAATCGCGGACATCGGGGCGCTTGAACACCGGATTGAAAAGGCCGCGCATGAAATCCACGGTCTTGTGGCGCTTTATAAAGAGTCATATGGCGAAAAAGAAAAATTTTTGCGGTTTCTTGAAATAGGGGAAGATCAGGACGGAAATATCCCGGCCCTGATGGAAGCCGCGCTTCGCAAAGCGGGCGGGGCCAGCTCTATTTTCAGCGTTCAACTCCTCCAGGACCTTCTTACTATATATAGCGGCATTCAGGAAGACCCCTGGCAGTTCCGGATTAATTTTCCGGGCACCTGCGGGGAGCATAATTGGAGCCTTGTGGTTCCATGGACGCTTGAGAAAATGCTGGAATGGCCGGGAAACCAGGCCCTGCGCAAGCTTCATGGAGCGTCTGGACGGGTCTAATTTTTACTGTTGGGGAGCAGGTTTTTTTACGATATATTGGGTCAAAGCAAAGGGAGACACATGAACAAACGCACTCTTATTGTTGGTATTGTCCTGGCAGGCATCCTGGCAGGCGGCATTCTTTTTTTCCGCAAAAGCAATATGTCGGGTCTGAACGTGCCCGGGCAGTCAGGCCTTAAAACCAAAGGCCCCGCGGACGCGCCTGTTGAAATTGTCGAATACAGTGACTTTCAGTGCCCGGCTTGCATGAAAGCGCAGCCGACTCTGAAAGCGATTATGGAAGAGTATCCCGGAAAAATCCGGGTGACCTTTATGCATTTCCCGCTGCCCATGCACCAATGGGCCGGGCTGGCGCACCAGGCCGCCGAATGCGCCAACCAGCAAGGGAAGTTCTGGGAATACCATGACCTGGTTTACTCGAAACAGACTGTCTGGTCCAGCAGTCCTAACCCTTCAGAAAGCCTGATTGCTTACGGCCGTGACGCGGGGCTGGACCTTGATAAATTTGGCGTCTGTCTTTCCGATGGCGCGATCACAAAGAAAATTTTGGAAGAAAGGGCACGTGGCCAGAGCCTTCAGCTGGCTTCCACCCCAACCTTTTTTATTAATGGCGAACGTGTCGTAGGGCCGATTGAGCTTGAAAACAGAGGGCGCGACGTGGTCCGGAAAACCCTGGGACTTCCGCCTCTGCCGCCCAAACCGCCGGCCGCGTTTTCTCTTCCTGAGCCGCCCCCGCCGCCGGGCGCTTTACCTTCGCAATCTTCTAAATCATGAAGCTGCAGTCCAATCCACATCTGGTTTTTTTCCTGCGGATCTGGATAGGCCTGATTTTTGCGTTCGCGGGTTACAGCAAATTAATGGAGCCCGTGGAAAATTTCCGCGGTATGCTCGCCGAATACCAGGTCCTGCCGTATGGTTCTCTTTCAATTGTGGCGTCCATAGTGCCCTGGCTTGAATTTATTTCGGGAGTCTTCATGATTCTGGGGTTTGCCATTCCGCTGGCCGCGGCGGCCATGATTTTTCTGAATCTTGGCTTTTTGATTGTTGTGGGTTCAAGCAGCCTGATTTTAAATGCCGCCAACAGCACCTGCGGTTGTTTTGGGCAAAACAGCCCCATCCATTTGACGCTTTGGCAAGTGTTCCTGCTGGATTTCATTGACCTGATTATCGCGGGCAAGCTTTTCCTGGGAAAGAAAACAATCTGGAGCCTCGACAACCTGCTGGAGAAAAAATAGGGGAAAAACTGGCCGGGGCGTGGATTGAACACGCGACGCAGGGATTTTCAGTCCCTCGCTCTACCACTGAGCTACCCGGCCGTTAAAAAGTAGAGGGGAATCATACTCGAAAGTCATGAAAAAAGCAATCGGCATTGATATAGGCGGCACCAAAATATCGATCATTTCCGGGACCGAGAGGGGGAAAATCCTGGCCCAGGAAATCATTCCTACATTGACCGGCAGCCAGACCCGGCGGGGCGTTGAAAGCCTTGTAAAAGCCACGGCGGATGTTATTGAAAGAACGGGCGGCAGGTTTGAGGGGATCGGCGTGGGAATCCCGGGCCCTGTGGACACGGCCAAGGGTGTTGTGCCGCGCTCTCCACATTTAAACGGGTGGGCCGGCCTTCCCCTTGGGAAAATCCTGAAAAGCCACCTGAAACTTCCAGTACTTATGGGCAATGACGCAAACGCGGCCGCATTGGGAGAAAAAAATTTCGGGCAGGGTCGCGGTAAAAAAGATTTTATCTATGTCACTGTAAGTACAGGTATTGGCAGCGGCATTATTATTGACGGCAAACTTCTGGAGGGCACGACTTTTGTAGCGGGGGAAGCCGGGCATATGACGATTGTACCGGACGGCGCGCCCTGCAAATGCGGCAAGCGCGGATGCTGGGAAGCCTATGGTTCAGGCACGGCCATCGCGCGTATGGCCCGCGAAAAATACGGAAAAAATCTTCGAAAGAAATTTGGGCCAAAACCGGTCAGCGCCAAAGACGTAGCGGGGGCCGCCCGCCAGGGCGACCGCACCGCGCTTGGGATCTACCAGGAATCCGGTTTTTACCTGGGGTTGGGCCTGGCCAATCTTTTGAATATCCTCAATCCCCAGATGATTATCCTGGGAGGCGGGGTCTGGAATTCCGCGCCCCGTGATTTCTGGAATGCCATGATGAAAAGCTGCAAACGTGACGCCTGGCCCCAGGCATTTGGCGGGGCCAAAATCGTACGGTCCAACCTCGGAGGCCATTCAGGCGACCTTGGGGCCCTTGCATTAGGATTTGAAGCCCGGCGTTAATTGTGGTATTTTTAAAGCAGGTGAAGAAATGAAGAAAATCCTGGTTTTACTCATGGTTTTCACGATTTTATTCCCGGCCGTTCTGGCGTTCTGCCATTGCTGCGGTCCCAGCGAATTTCTTCATTCCGACGTTCTTTCTTCTCCCGGCATGCAGTGCTGCGATATGGTAAAGACCTTTTTCCATGAAACAACCACGCTGGTGGAAAAGAACATGGCTTTTTTTGCCGCATTTTTTGCCCTGCTGTTCATAATTTTCACCGCCTTCAAAACTGCGCCTGTTCGCGTTGTGCTGCCTGTCCGCGTCAGGTCCGGGCCGCCGCTGTTTGTCCAGCGCGCGTCCAATCCCCGTTATCTTTCCCTGAAAGTCTTCCGCATCTAGAAGCTTGCTTTCCAGCCGCTTGCAAAATGCCCGCGGCCATTTGTGTTTTCTAACGGAAAGGAGGCTTTGCCATGAAGTTTTTAACCCGTCAATTTTTGACTGTTTTTATTTTAATTTTTTCATCAGCAGCGCTGATCTATGGCTGTAACCGGGCCGCGCACTCGCCTGTGGAGAAAGCTGTTTACCAGTGTTCCATGCATCCGGCCATTACGTCAGAGCGGCCGGGAGACTGTCCCATCTGCCACATGAGGTTGACGAAGGTGGACCATGTGGAAGGGAAAAGAAAAGTCCTGTTTTACCGGCATCCTATGAACCCCAAGGTGAGTTCTCCTGTTCCTGCCAAGGATGAAATGGGCATGGATTATATCCCGGTTTATGAAGATGAGCAGGGCGAAGCCGGGTCCGCGACTGTGGATGGCCGTGCCATGATCCCGATTGATCCGGCGAGGATCCAGCAGATCGGTGTCAAAATCACAGAAGCCAAAAATATCTCCCTGGAAATGAATGTCCGTACGCTGGGCCGCGTGGCCTATGACCCGGACCTTCACAACACCATTGGGGAATACCGGGAAGCAGTGGCGGAGTATATCAAGAGCAAAAACAGCTCGAGCACTACCATCCGTGACCGCGCTGAAGAAGTCATGAAGCTGGCAGACTTGAAGCTGAGGCTTGCGGGTATCAGCGCCGAACAGATGGATCATTTAAAGTCCGCGGGCCAGAGTACTCTCCGGCTTTTGACCCTGCGCCACAGCGCGGCGGAGCTGACCCTGCCTCCAGGTTCAAAATGGATTTACGCGGACCTGTATGAAAATGAGTCCGACCTTGCGGCGCCCGGTCAGAAAGTCATGGTGACCACACCCGCGCTTGCTGGAAAATTATTTCAGGGCACGGTCCGTACCGCGGACCTGATTCCCAACGCGCTGATTCGCACGATGCGTGTGCGCGCCGAGATCCTGGACCCTGAAGACCAGCTGCGGGAGGGCATGTCTGTTGACGTGGTGTTCAATGTGGTGCTTGGTGAAAAGCTGGCCGTGCCTGTGGACGCGGTGCTGAACACGGGCCAGAGGACGCTTGTATTTGTTGTGAAGGGCGAAGGCAAATTTGAGCCGCGTGAAGTACGGGTCGGCCGTGAAGCAGATGGATTCAATGAAATCGTTTCCGGTCTTGCGGCAGGTGAAAAAGTGGTCAGCTCCGCGAATTTTCTGATTGATTCCGAGTCGCGCATCCGCGCCGCGCTCCAGAGTTTCGGGGAAGAGGGGCACCATCATGGTTGAGAAAATAATCGAATTCTCCGCCCGGAACAAATTTCTCGTCCTGATTGTCACGATCGCGGTTATGGCCGGCGCCATCTGGTGCGCCCGCAATGTGCCCATGGACGCCATTCCCGATCTTTCTGACACCCAGGTCATTATCTATTCTCGCTGGGACCGCAGTCCGGACATCATGGAGGATCAGGTCACTTATCCGATCATTACAGCCATGCTGGGTACGCCCAAAGTGAAAGCTGTACGCGGTTTTTCCGATTTCGGTTATTCCTATGTTTATGTCATTTTCCAGGATGGCACCGATCTTTACTGGGCGCGCAGCCGTGCTTTGG
>CAZKMJ010000164.1:0-5723 GCA_964553835.1 uncultured bacterium | reverse complement strand
TTTAATTCTCCAGATCAAGGTCCAGTGAAGAAAACTTCAAAAATCACAAAAGAGCGTCTCTACCAGACTGGTAATACAGACCTGGACAAAAAAATTTCAGATGTGGTAGAGGCAATTGACGCGGGCGGAAATGCCGAGCTTTTGCGGGACATTATTGTAACAGCCGCCAAAATGCAGGAAGATGGAATGGAACGCGGAGACATCCGCATGCTGACAGCCTCGCTCAAGGAGCTTCGCTACGCTTTAAAGGTTTTTCAACCCTATCATCATGTCCGGAAGGTCGCGATTTTTGGCTCCGCGCGAACGCACAGGACCGATCCGGATTATAAACTCGCGAAAAAATTTTCCAGCAGCATTGTGGACGCTGGCTGGATGGTGGTAACTGGAGCTGCGTCGGGCATTATGCAGGCAGGGAATGAAGGCGCGGGCCGTGCTCATAGCTTTGGCGTGAATATCCGCCTTCCGTTTGAGCAGGCTGCCAACCCTTTCATTATTGATGATCCCAAACTGATCAATTTCAAATATTTCTTCACCCGCAAGCTGATTTTTATCCGCGAGTCTGATGCGACAGTACTTTGCCCGGGCGGTTTTGGAACCCATGACGAAGGTTTTGAGACGTTGACCCTGGTCCAGACAGGCAAAGCATCTCCGCGTCCGATCGTTTGCCTTGATGTCAAGGGCAGTAAATACTGGCAGGCCTGGCGCGAGTTTTTGAAAAAGCACCTGGCCGACAAAAAGCTGATCGACGGGGACGACCTTGGAATGGTGCACTTTACGCATGATCCCGATGATGCCGTGCGTGTCATCACGCATTTTTACCGGAACTATCATTCGAGTCGTTATATTGGTGGGATGCTGGTCTTGCGCGTGAAACAGGCATTGTCCGCGGCTAAAATTAAAGATTTGAACAAGGAATTCAAAAGCATTCTGGCAAAGGGTAAGATTGAGCAGAAGCCCCATGGGTTTCCAGAGGAAGAAGGGGAAGCTCATACCTTTGACATGCCGCGCGTAACATTGTATTTTAACAGGCGCCATCTCGCAAAACTGATACGGTTGATTGGAAGAATTAACGAAGAAGAAAGATAGCGTGGGCGGTTAGCTCAGCTGGTTAGAGCATCTGCTTTACACGCAGAGGGTCAAAGGTTCGAGTCCTTTACCGCCCATTTTTAATTTTCCTCTTGAGAAAGCTGTCTCCAGCCGCTAGAATACCGTTTCTCTTTTGGGCCCGGGTAGCTCAATTGGTTAGAGTACCAGATTGTCGATCTGGGTGTTGCGGGTTCAAGTCCCGTCCCGGGCGCCATTTTCCTGCCTAGAAAGTGCCGGATTTACCTCTATTGATAAGGGCTGCCCTGAAATGCTAGGGATTGAGCCTCTTTTTTCTATTGTGCCGTTATCCCGCCGCGGTTATCGTTCTAGATAAGTTTCAAAATACTATGAGGAAGGAAAGAAATCTCGTGCCTTCATCCCTTACCCGCAAGGCTATTTCGTTTTTTCTAGCTATAGCTCTCCTGTCTTTCCAGCATTCTTCTTATGCTGATAACTCTGCTTCTACCGAAAACACTGTACAGACGGTCGAAACCAAACCTTACAAGGGAGTTGTTGATGAATTGAGCACTCTCCCTGAAGTTGTTGGGCAGGAGGAAATGCCGGATTCTCTGAACGGTTGGGCTCCGCTTTCCATTTCTCAGCAATCTTCGGATGATTCAGACCCGGCTTTGATTGAAGGGATGGAGTATGACACCCTGGTTTACCGCGATATTGAGGGGAAAATCATTCGGATTGACCGCCGCTACAAAGATGAAAATAACACTACAACACGCACGGAAATTTACACCGAAATCGCAGTCCATAAGAAGAGCGGTAAAGAGCCCTCCGAGGACCATATTGTTCTGCAGCAGCAAAGCAGCCTTATTACGTGGGGAAGGCTGGATGAAGTTCGCTTTACCATCATCAATCCTGGAATTGATGGCGCTCGATCCATTAAATCCTATTACAACAAGAGTTTTATTACCGAAGTTTTCTGGAGCGGAAATGGAGAACTTATCAAAATTGAACGGCATTATAAAAGCGGGAAAATCGAGACTTACGGGGATTTCCGGAAACATGCTTTTGATGTTCCGCTCAGCAAAGATTACGTCGACCTTTTTGTTTACTGGCAGGAGAGCATTGCGACCGTGCTTGTAGCGGGGCGATTGAAGGGGATCCGCTGGGCGGCCCCTTGATCCTTCCATGGGCTCTTTTGTCGTCAGCTTGATGGCCATGCCCCCTTCTGGGCGAGGGTAGCAGCAGGAAACCGGGAAATAAGGCTTCCTTGCCCGATAGGGCCTTCTAAGTTAGAATACACAACTCCAATGAAAACCACGACTACTACCCGTCAAACCGGGCCTTTGCGCATCGGTATGGTGTCTTTAGGCTGCCCCAAGACCCTGGTCGACAGTGAACATATCCTTGGTAAGCTGGACCGTGAGCGCTATGCGCTGACCACGGCGGTGGACCATTGTGATGTGGCCCTGCTCAATACCTGTGCCTTTATCGGCGATGCCCAGAAGGAATCGATTGACCGGATGCTCGAGCTGATCGAACTCAAGAAGGCCAAAAAGCTGAGCGCGGTCATTGTCATGGGCTGCATGGTGCAGCGTTTTCCCAAGGACCTGCGCAACCAGCTCAAGGAAGTGGACGCGTTTATCGGATCAGGGGACTATGCCAAGATTCCTGAAATCGTTGAAACAGTCACCAAAGGTAAAAAAGTTTTCAGTGTGGGTAAGCCCGGCTATCTTGCAACTTCCGGTGAGCCGCGAGTGGCGCTGACTCCGGCGTGGTCGCGTTATCTTAAAATTTCCGAAGGCTGCGACCACATCTGCACCTTTTGTACCATTCCCGGCTTCCGCGGTAAACACCGCTCCCGGACCATTGAGGATGTGGCAGCTGAAGCGCGCCAGCTTGTTTCAGAAGGCGCGAAGGAAATCATTTTGACCGGTCAGGACACTACTTATTTCGGGAAAGACCACGGAGGGCAGTACCAACTGCCACAGCTGATCCGTAAACTGGATGAAGTTGAAGGTCTGGAGTGGCTGCGTGTCCTTTACGCTTATCCTTCCTGCGTAACGACTGAATTAATGGAAGCCATCCGCGATTCCAAAAAAACTCTGCCTTATCTGGACATGCCGCTGCAGCACGCAAGCGATCGTATGCTGCTGGCCATGAAGCGGGGCATCACCAAACGCCGCACGATTGACCTTGTGGAAAAGTTCCGAAAAACTGTTCCGGGCCTGGCTATTCGCACCACTTTTATCGTCGGTTTTCCTGGAGATACCGAAGAAGATGTCGAGGAGTTGCTTGGTTTCATTGAGCAGATGAAGTTTGACCGCCTCGGAGTGTTCACTTAGTCGCAGGAAGAGGGAACTCCGGCAGCGGCCATGCCCAACCAGGTGCCGGAGAAAGTCAAAAAGTCACGGCTGGAACGCGCCATGCTCTTGCAGCAGAAAATTTCCGCTGAAAATAATAAAAAATGGATTGGCCGCAAACTCAAGGTCCTCATTGAAGAGAGATCTGCGGAAAACGCGGGAATCTGGCTGGCTCGCTCTTTTCAAGACGCGCCTGACGTGGACGCTAACGTCCTGGTCAAAACACGCAAGGTCCTTGAGCCGGGAAGTTTTCAAACCGTTACCATTACCCATTCGGAAGCCTATGACCTTGTTGGAGAACTTTAAACGTCATCCGCTGACGCCCAACGGGCTCAGCATATTCCGCGGGGTCCTCGGGCTTATTATCCCATTCCTTCTTTTTGGCGGCTCCGGCATGCGTTTCGCGGCGTTCGTTCTGTTTATAGTGGGCGCCATCACGGATTACTACGACGGTTATCTCGCCCGCAAGCACCACGGCGTTTCTGACACCGGAAAAATCCTGGACCCCAGCATGGACAAAATTCTCATTCTTGGCCCGCTGGCGGCATTTGCTTATTTGAAATTATTTTCTGTGTGGTGGATCGTTCCCGTTTTCTTCCGTGAAATCATTGTGACGTTCTGCCGGATTGGCTGGCTCCGGGAGGGGAAGGCCGCCGGCGCTGAGCAGCTGGGCAAGCTCAAGCTCGGCGTGCAGGTCGCACTAACGGGCGTTGCTATGGTTCACTGGTTTTGCCAGGATTTCGAGTCTCTTTCTTTCCTGACTTCACTGAGCCATGCCGTGACCTGGGTCCTGCTGCCGACCTGCCTTTTTCTTACTGTGGTTTCGGGTATAACTTTCTTTTACTCAAATATGGAGCTTTTTGAGACCCGCGAGTTTGCGCGCTTCACGGCCGCTTGTGGTGTGGGACTGATTCCTTTGATACCTGGAACGCTTGGCTCGCTTCTCGGTCTGGTGCTGATTCCCATGGTTGCATGGAATTTTTGGGTCTGGCTTTTTACTTTTCTGGCTCTGCTGATCGTGGGTTACCGTGCTGTTTCCCGCATTGATCTTTCAGCTGACAAAGACCCCGGCTACGTCGTCATTGATGAAGTCCTTGGAATGTTTGTTTCGCTGGCTTTTATTCCACTCAATATTTATTCCATGGTTCTTGGTTTTCTTTTGTTCCGTCTCTTCGATATCGTAAAGCCCGTGCCCTGCCGCAAATTTGAGTCTCTTCCGGGTTACTGGGGGATTTTGTGTGATGACCTCATGGCCGGCGTTTACACCCGCCTTGCACTGTTGATTATTTTGAGAGCGTAAATGGGACCTGGTAAGACGGGGACTTCAAGTTCTCGTAAGCGTGCCGGTACTGCTGGGTTTCGCCCCAGTGCCGCTATTCTGACTATTGGGGCCGAGCTTTTAAAGGGCAGTGTCCTTAACACAAACGCTCAATTTCTTGGAAGGCATCTTTCGGGGTTGGGTTTTGAAGTCGAAGAACAAAGTTCCTGCCCGGATTCCATGCCGGATCTCCTCCGTGCCTTCCGCCGTATTTTCGCGTCTGCCGACCTGGTCATTCTTTCCGGCGGGCTTGGTCCGACGCCCGATGATCTGACCCGCGATGCCATCGCCGCATTTTTCCGCGTTCCTCTGGTTTTTTCCAAGCGTCACTTTTCTTTCATCCGCAGGTATTACCGCGACCGGAAGAAAAAAGTCCCGGAAATTGTCAAAAAGGAAGCCATGTTTCCGGCCAATTCGGTGCCGCTGTTCAACCGCTTTGGCATCGCCCTTGGTTTTTACATCGCAACGCGCGGAAAGCTGATCGTAGTCCTTCCGGGTGTACCGGTGGAGCTGGAAAATATGTTCGAACAGCTTGTTGTTCCGGTCATCTGCAGGCAATTCAAATGTATTCCCAGGCGTTACCCAGTGATTGCCCGGACGGTTGGCATGGGTGAACCGGAGATTATGCAGCGTCTCGGAAAGGATTTTTTTAGTAAGCCCTTTGATTTCGGGATTTATCCAGGTCCGGGTGAGGTAGCTCTTCGCCTTTACGCCGGGGAAAAAAGGATCGCTTCCAGTCTGCTCAGCAAAATACGGGCACGGCTGGGCAAAGCCGTTTATGCCTATGAAGAAACAACGCTGGCAGAGGCGATCGGCCGCAAATTGTTTGCGCGGAAAAAAACGCTGGCCATCGCGGAGAGCTGTACTGGAGGCTCGTGTGCCGCGGAGATCGCGCGTGTACCCGGTGCAAGCCGCTATCTTCAGGGTGGTATAGTGGCTTATCAAGCCAGTGTCAAAAAAAAGCTGGGCGTTACGGACGGGGCGCTTAAAAACGGGCAAGT
>CAZKMJ010000163.1:0-5737 GCA_964553835.1 uncultured bacterium | reverse complement strand
CTGGACCAAAACCATCAGCAAGGAATCCACTTTGAACCTTTTCTTCGGGCCTGAAGCCGGCTTTACAGATGAAGAAGCGGAGAAGGCACGCAAGAAGGGCGTGAGTGTTCAGCTGACCGATACTCTTTTAAAAGCAGACACTGCGGCGCTTGGCGTGGCCGCGGCTGTGAGGTTTTTATTCCCATGACATCAAAGGTCCGGTTTATTACCCTGGGCTGCAAGGTCAATCAATATGAAACGCAGGGCATGCGCGAGCTCTTTGAGCAGAGAGGCGTGGAGTCTCTGGACAAGCCTCAGGGGCAGGCTGTGGATTTTGTGGTCATCAATACCTGCACAGTGACCGCGGATGCGGACAAGGAAAACAAGTACTGGATCCGCCGCGCGCGAAGAGAACATCCCGCCGCGAAAATTGTGGTCACCGGCTGCATGGTGGAACGCAATCGCGGTGAGATTGAAGCTATTCCGGAAGTAGACCTGGTTTTATCCAACCACGAAAAGGTGGATGTGGCCGGGCATTTGCTGGATGGCTGCGCCACGCCGGCTGTTCAGGAAGGAAACCCAAAACACCGTTTCGCTCCGCTGACGATTTCCCGAACGGATGGCGGCGGCAGGGCCTTTGTGAAAATCCAGGACGGCTGCAACCACTCTTGCAGTTTCTGCAAGGTTGTCATGGTACGCGGCCGTTCCCGCAGTCGTGGCATTGCCGATATTCTGGATGAAGTGAAGCGGCTGGCGGATTCCGGTTACCGTGAAATTGTTTTCGCGGGCATTCAGCTGGGCGCTTATGGCCTTGATTTTGATGACCGCGTTCCGCTCGCGGATGTGCTCGAACAGAGCGCCAAAGTTTCCAGCATTGAGCGCCTGCGTTTAAGCTCGATTGAACCCACAGACATACGGCCTGAATTGATCGAAGCTATGCGCGCGATCAAAAAGTGCTGCCCACAGATGCATGTGCCGCTGCAGAGCGGGGACGATGAAGTTTTGAAAAATATGAACCGCCGATATGGCCGCGATTTTTATATCGACTTGATCGCGCGCTTGCGTGCCGCCATGCCGGAGTTCACGCTGACTCTGGACGTGATGGCCGGTTTCGCGGGTGAAACCGAAGAACAGTTCCAGAATACCTTGCGCCTGCTTGAAGAAGTACGGCCGCTGCATTGTCACGTGTTTCCGTACAGCCGCCGTGAAGGCACGCGCGCCGCGCGCCTGGCGGACCTGCCGGGAGACGTGGTTAAACGCCGAGTGCAGACACTCAGAGATTTTGATGACCGCATGGGCAGGGAAATCCGCCTGCCTTACGCGGGGAAAACCATGGAAGTGCTTGTAGAGAACGTGAAGGAATCCGGGCTTGTGCAGGGACTGACTTCGAATTATCTTAAAGTCTGTTTCCAGGGCGGCGCGGATTTGATCGGACGGATTGTTCCTGTGGAGCTTTTAACCTTACAAGGCGATTTATTTTTAGGGAGGCAAAATGGAATGGTTTTTTAACATCCTTGATAAAATCATCCAGAATCAGGTCATTCACGCGATTTTCCACAACCTTTCGTGGGTTGACTGGGTCACTGCCGCGTTTTTGCTGATCGGCTTCATTTACGGCCTGAAGCAGGGCTTTTTCCGCTGTCTCGCTGTTTCATTTGAAACCTGCCTGGTCATTTTCATTGTGTTCTCGCTTGAAAAGAAATTCGCCATTGTCATTGCCAACAGCCTGAGCTATCTCAAAGAATCCCAGACCCGGCCTTTTTCCTACCTGCTCCTCCTGATCCTGGTCAGTCTGGGCACTATGTTTATCGATGGTAAAATCAAATCCACTTTTCACACCAAGCTCGCGGGCGCTATCAAATACACGGGTGGCGCGATTTTTGGCGTCATTCTGCTGCTTCTTTTCTGGAGCCTGGGATCGAAGTTCCTGATGCTGCTCCCGGTTGAAAGATTACACCGGCCTTTTTCAGGCGGCGGCTCCAAGACCGGCGAGTTTGTGCTGTCTGCGGCGCCCAGTGTTTACAAGTTTATGAAAAATCCTTTTGGCGGCGGCGAAAAGAAAGCTGAAAAATAAAGAATGAGATACGACGAACTCTCCATTGACCAGGTCCAGTCCGCGCACAATATTGTGGACGTTATCAGCCAGTATGTGAAGCTGAAGCGCGCGGGCCGCAATTATAAAGGACTGTGCCCGTTTCACGGCGAGAAAACCCCTTCCTTTATGGTCCAGCCTGAAAAGCAGATTTTTCACTGCTTCGGCTGCGCGGCAGGTGGTGATGTTTTCGGTTTTGTGATGAAGCATGAAAATATGAGCTTTCCTGAAGCGGTGCGTTTTTTGGCGGAAAAAGCCGGCATCGAGCTGCCGAAATGGGAATCGCGTAAAGACGAAACCGGCGCAGGTGAGACGGATAAGCTTTACGAAATCTACAAACTGGCAACGGACTTTTATCACGAAAAATTTAAAGGTCCTTCCGGTAAAGAAGCGCGGGAATATTTTTTAAAGCGCGGTTATACCATGCAGATCGCCGAAGACTTCAAGATCGGCTGGGCCTCTGAGAACTGGCGCGAGCTGCTGGAATTCCTGGGCAAGAAAGGTTTCCCTGACACCCTTCTGTTGAAGTCTGCTCTGATCAACCGTTCACCCACGAAAGGCACTTTGTATGATGCTTTCCGCGGGCGCCTGCTTTTCCCCATTCAGAACCTGCATGGCAAGTATGTTGCTTTTGGCGGGCGCATTCTGAAAGACGCGGAAGGTCAGCCCAAATACCTGAACTCGCCTGAAAATCCGATTTTCCAGAAGCGCAAGGAACTGTTTGGCCTTCATCTGGCCAAGAAGAGTATTGATAGGGACAATCCGCGCATTCAGGTGGTGGAAGGTTATTTTGATTTCCTGGGTCTTTATCAGGCCGGCTTCAAAAATACGGTCGCGACTTTGGGCACCGCGCTTGGCGATGAGCATGTCAAAGTGCTGAAACGCTTCGCGGACGAGGCCATTATGGTGTATGACGGCGACAAGGCCGGGGAAGCGGCTTCCATGCGCGGGCTTGAGATTTTCCTTGAGGGCGGCCTGAATGTTCGTATCGCGCGTATGCCCTCAGGTTTTGACCCGGATGACTTTGTGAAAAAGAAAGGCAACGATGCTTTTCAGAAACTTCTGGATGAGGCGCGCGACTTCTTTGATTACAAGCTGGAGATTCTGCTGGGCCGCTACAACAGGCTGGATTCGATGGGCCTGATGAAAATCACGGGTGATTTTCTGGAAACATTTTCCAAGATTGAAAGCCCGGTGCTGGTAGACCGCTATTTAAAGAAGCTGGCGTCGTCACTTGGTGTGGAAGAAAACTCATTACGCACGGAGCTTAACAAGCTGAAGAAAAAAAGCACGGACCGTGCTCCTGTGGCAGAAGCAGCTCCGGCAAAACCTTTGGAACCGGTCAAAGCGTCCCAGGCTTCGGAAGAAGTGATCCTGATTCTTCTGGCGCTTGAAGACTCTCGCATGCGCCAGATCATTCTGGAACAGCTGAATGAAAGTGATTTTTCTGAAATTCCTCCACGCGCCGCGTTCCAGAGAATTCTGGAAATGCAGTCGGCCGGAGAACCTATTGTCTGGCCGCAAATATTGAACCGGATTGAAAATGAACAGCTGAAGCAGAAGCTTGTGGCGGTTTCTTCGCTCGAATGGAACGATAATGAAAAGAACCAGGCGCTGGATGACTGTTTCAAGACCTTACATAAGAAGCGCAATCACAGGCGGCTTGAAGAGCTGCGGAAACTGATCTCCAAGGCCGAGCAGGAGAGGGACACGGTCAGGGTGGGAGAGTTTATGAAGGAGTATCAAGTGCTTTGGAAACAAACGCTCTAGCCAGGACACAGTTTCTTTAACTGTGCTTGGCTGTGCTTGCGCATAAGGCGCAAGTGGAAAATACTTATCGTTTACAACCCCTTTGCCTTCAATAAGTTACAATAGAAATAGATTTCCCCCGATTCTCCCGGCTGGAATTTTCATAAATACTGAGTATAATTACACCTTTCGCCAATACCCGGAGGATTGTCATCTTGACTGTGAAAACACCTAAAGCGCCCAAAGCTGCCGCCAAAGCAAAACCCGCGGCCGCCGGAAAAGAAAAAGAAAAGAACAAGAAAAACATTTCCGTGGGTGTGCCTTTTGCCCAGGTCCTCGACAAACTTTTGTCCCTTGGAAAGAAAAAGGGATATGTCACTCAGGCCCAGATTAACCAGCTGCTTCCTCCGAACACGACTCCTTCCGAAAAAATTGAAGAAGCTGTGACCCAGCTTGCAGAAAAAGGCATTGAGGTCACTTCCGACGACAAAGGTGTCATTGAAGAAGTTAAGGATGACACCAAGCGCACCAAATCTTCCGATGATGATGAAGACCAGCCGGACGGCATTGAAGAATATGGCCGCTCCAAGATGGACGATCCGGTGCGCATGTACCTGCGCCAGATGGGGCAGATCCCGCTTTTGACCCGCGAGCAGGAAATCGCGCTTGCCAAAAAAATTGAAGATTGCGAACTCGAGCTGAAACGCGCTGTTTATGAAACCCGCGCGGCCCGCTGGGAAGTGCTTGAGATCGCACGTAAAATTGTCGGCGATGAATTGAACCTCGAAGCCATCATTGATGAGCCGGACGAGGAAAAGATCGCCATGATGAAGCGCAAGATGAAGATGCTGATCCGCCGTCTGCGCGCTTCCCGCAAAAATTCCGACCTGGTTTCGCTGCTGCTGGAATTCAACCTGAATTCCCCGATCGTTGAACAGATTATTGCCAACCTGCGCGCCAAGCTTAATGAACTTAGCCGCAACGAGGAAGACATTATCAAGCTGCGCAAGAAGGGCGTGCGCGGCAAAATCGGCGAACTTGAAGAGAGAAACAAGGAAATCAACAAGGAGCTTGGCGAGAGCGAAAAGAAGGTCCATGACCGCTTCAAGATCATCATCAAGCGCGAACGCGAGCTTTCCCGCGCCAAGAAGGACCTGGTCGCTGCCAACCTGCGCCTGGTTGTTTCCATCGCCAAAAAATATACCAACCGTGGTTTGTCTTTCCTCGACTTGATTCAGGAAGGTAACATCGGTTTGATGAAAGCCGTCGACAAGTTTGAGTACAAGCGCGGCTACAAGTTTTCAACTTATGCCACCTGGTGGATTCGCCAGGCCATTACGCGTTCCATCGCGGACCAGGCCCGCACCATTCGTATTCCGGTGCATATGATTGAGACCATCAACAAATTTTTCCGCGCGTCTCGCCACCTGCTGCAGGAAACCGGCCGCGAACCTACGCCGGAAGAAGTGGCGCAGGTCATGAAAATGCCGGTTGAAAAAGTGAAAGGTATTTTGAAAATTGCCCAGGAGCCGATCAGCCTTCAAACCCCGATCGGTGATGAAGGGGACACTAGCTTTGGTGATTTTATCGAAGATAAGTCGGCCGTGTCTCCGGCAAACGCCACTGCTTATAGCATGTTGAAAGAGCAGATGGATGATGTCCTCATGACGCTTACGGAGCGTGAGGAAAAAGTTTTACGCCTTCGTTTTGGTATCGGTGACGGCTATCCTCGTACACTCGAAGAAGTTGGGCAGATTTTTAACGTGACCCGTGAACGCGTCCGTCAGATTGAAGCGAAAGCGTTAAGAAAACTGCGTCATCCGACCCGTTCTCGCAAATTGAAAAACTTTCTCGATATTAAAATAAGCGACTAATTTTCTTTTTTCTCAAAAGACGGAAAAAAAGAAATCTGATGAT
>CAZKMJ010000162.1:0-5748 GCA_964553835.1 uncultured bacterium | reverse complement strand
TTCAAAAAGCGGCCTTAAAGTCTTGGAAAATGTTTCGGCTTTGAATTCTCTGAGGTACGCATAGAAGAAGTCAGCATCCTGATTTGTAAGCGTAAAGTCGAATACCTTCTGAAGAGTGTCGAAGATTTTCATCAAGCGGTCCAGCTGAACGTCCTCATCAGAGCGGAACAGCTTGTTCTTGATGTTTGTTTCCAGCACCTCAATCTCGTCAAAAATTGCGAGGTCGATGGCGTCATACATGCGCATATACTGAAGATACTTCAGCACATTGGAGTATTTTTCTTCTAGAGAGGCGCCCTCAACCTGCGCCGGAGCGTTCTTGATTTCTTCTTCCAGGTAACCGTAATAATCGCCGCGCTTCATCTTTTTCATACGGAACTGCACCGTATTGGTCAAGAAGCGGGTCAGGCGTTCGCGGGAAATGATCTTTTTGAGATCAGCGGTAAGGGATTCAACTTCTTTTTCAGCCTTTTCAAAATCAATTTCCTTTTCAAGCTCTACAATCTTGTTCAGAGAGTGCATGCCCGGATAGTCATAAAGGCGGACATTGTATTTCTGCGCAGTTTCAGTCAGGAAGCGGACATAAGAAATGAGCTCCCTGCCACCTTCCTGGAAATTAGCGCGGCGGCGGTTCAGCTCACGAAGGTCTTCGGAAAAGACGTAGCGGGAAACGTCGTCAAGGATCTTCCCCAGTTCGGCCAGCGTTTCTTCATCACGCTTTTTGAAATCCAGCGCGTCGATATAGGCCTTACGGTTTTCCTGGTACACCTTGCTGTCTTCAATCCCGTAAAGTTTGACTTCGGGCTTCTTGATGATGGCCAGATATTCCGGACCGGACAAGCGCCCCATCTGCATAAAGTAATCGGTGACTTCGCGAAGGACTTCTTTGTCGGGCATGAAGGAAAAGACGTCAGTTGCAAGGTCACCTTCAGCGCCTTCAACGTTTATCAGGTTCAATCCATAATTTGAAGCAAAGAAATCCAGGATTTCTGCAATGTTATTCTGGGCTTCATAGTTGACGTGTGCGTCCTGAATGTGGACAACAATCTGGGAGCTTGTACCTTGAAAACTTTTCTTGATCTGCCCCATTGATTCCGGAAGCGCGATGGAATCAAAAAAGCTCTGGGGTTTTGAAGAATATTCCGCAAGGGGTGCGGCGGCGGGTTCTGCGGGACGAGGCTCAGCGGGATTTGCCCAAGTCACGTTCGTGGCTGTGAAAGTTATCACAGTCAGAAGCGCTATTGTTCGAAGCCAAGGCCTCGACTTAGGTTGCTGCCACTCTTCTATCATTGGGTTGCCGTCCCTTTGTGTGTTACCTAAAACGTAACTGCTAAACCTAAATATTGCAAATCTATGGAGTTATCTAAGAATTTTAGAACCATTATTAAAGAATTTTAAAAAGTATACATTAAGGTCGCCCTCCCGTCAATTTCATAAACGAAAAAAATCGATGCCTAAGGGGCTGGAAATAAAGATGTTACAAGAAGATTAAGAAATATATAGAATTCCCTCTCTAGAGAGGGATTGAAAGTGCTAGAAAGCGCTATTTTTGAGGCCAGAAGCAGTGCCCTATCGGTTATAGGGGCCTAGGGAGGGGTCTGCAGGATGCGTATTTAGGAGATTTTAGAGGTGAGCGGGATGCGGGAATCGAACCCGCGTCACAAGCTTGGGAAGCTCGTGTATTGCCACTATACGAATCCCGCGTGAAAAGTGAAAAGCATCACCCTGCGTCCTTCGGGCGCCGGGAGCGAGTCGTTAAAAACGACTAAACAAATGAGCTGACTTTTTTGAAGAGATCCAGCCGGGCATGAATTTCATCGGCTTTCAATTTGCGAAGTCTTTCAAGTCCGAAATCCTCCACCGTAAAAGACGCGATGACACTTCCTATAGCTACAGCCTTCTTCAAATTATTAAAGCTGAAATCTTTGGTAGAAGCCAGCCAGCCCATCATGCCGCCGGCAAAAGTATCACCCGCCCCAGTGGGATCGAATACCGATTCCAACGGAAAAGCAGGAAGAGCAAAAAAACTTTGACCATCGAACAAAAGCACTCCATGCTCCCCTTTTTTGATTACAACGCGACCGGGCCCCATAGCCTTGATTTTTTGCGCCGCTCGGATCAAATTAGGTTCGCCTGTAAGGTCACGCGCTTCACCATCATTCAGAACAAGGCAGTCGACGCGGGCTATGACTTTAAGCAATTCCTGCTTTTTATTTTGGATCCAAAAATTCATAGTATCGCAAGCCACAAATTTCAGACGCGGCCTTTCAAGCTGGTCAAGCACCCTGGACTGCAGCAAAGGGTCTACATTGGCCAGAAAAAGCACTTCGGGCGGTTCAGAATATTTCAACTGCGGATTAAACTGCAGCAGGACATTCAGCTGAGTGTCGAGTGTCTGAGCAGAATTGAGGTCCGAACCGTATTTCCCTTTCCATGAGAAGGTCTTACCCTCAACGGTTTCAAGATGACTCATGTCAATCGGCCGTTCCTGCAGCACCTTCCGGTATTCTTCAGGGAAATCCGTACCCACTACTGCGACTAGCGATACTGGCGTAAAGAAACTTGCCGCATAGGAGAAATATGACGCGGACCCGCCAAACACACGGTCTTTTTTCCCAAAAGGCGTTTCAACAGCATCGATAGCGACCGTGCCGATGACGGCAAGCGGAGAAGATTTAGACATTACAGTTGCTTTCGATGATACCGCGGAGCTGCTTTGCTGACTCATAAGGGTCCTCACTTGAAAAAATGGCCCGGACCACGGCGACACGGCTCGCGCCTGCATCCAGGACCTGTTCGATATTGCTCAAATCAATACCACCAATGCATACAAAGGGAATTTTAATTTTTTCCGCTGCCTGGCGGACAAACTCGATGCCGGCAGGAATATAATCAGGCTTTGTGGGGGTCTGAAAAACCGGACCGACTCCGATATAATCCACACCTTCCGCTTCAGCGTCAAGCGCTTGCTCGATGCTGTGAGTTGATTTTCCAATCAGCAGCGGAAACCCGCTGTTTTTAATGTACTCCCGTACCCTTGCGACCGGCATGTCATTCTGGCCGATATGGACACCGTCAGCTTCCGCGGCGATCGCAATATCAGGTCGGTCATTTACAATAAAAAGCTTCCCAGCCTTTTCGGCTATTTTCCGCATTTTGACCGCGAGCAACAAAAACTCTCCCGCGGGCATATATTTTGCCCGGAGCTGCACAATGTCTGCTCCGCCCCGGTACGCGGCTTCAACTTTGGGAAGAATGTCGCCCGAGTCTTGCTTAATGTCCGTTACAGCGTACAGTTTAAAATTTCTGAAAACTTCTTTTTTCAAGCTCATAGAGATGGAACCTTAACTTTTGAAGCCCCTTCGCCTGTGAAGGCTGAACCACTTTTGACATTTCTTCAAGCACCCGGACAGCTTCTTGCGCGCGCTTTAGATTGGCCGTCATCAGGTCCTGCCACTTCAGGGGGCCGGGCTTGTCTTTCAGGATGGTGTGCCTGCCGACATCAGAAGCGGCCTTCCTGGAATTCAGCAGATCAGCGTACCTTGCGGGAAAATTCAGCAGGATGCGGGTCAGCTGATGCCGTGTTTTCTTGAACTCGGAAGTGAGAGACCTGTCATTCATCAGGAACCGGGAAAAATCTTCAGAAACCCGGAGGGCTTCCTTTGCCCTGTTGAAATTTGCGTCGATGATGCGAAGAAAAGAAATGCGGGCGCTTTTTTCCATCATCCCCTCATTTTTTGGATGATCCCGGTCGTGGACTTGCCGGCAACCAGCTTGATCAACGCGATCTTGCCGCCCCACGACTCGACTTCCTTTGCACCTGCTATCTGTGACTTTTTCCAGTCAGCGCCCTTTGCCAGAACATCCGGCCGGAGCTCCACAATGAGTTTAATCGGCGTTGGATCATCAAAAAGAATAGCGTAATCAACGCATTCCAGCGCGGCCAGGACTTTCAG
This sequence comes from uncultured bacterium, assembly GCA_964553835.1. GTDB lineage: Bacteria > Omnitrophota > Omnitrophia > Omnitrophales > Aquincolibacteriaceae > CAYLPP01. Next base: position 1,792 of record CAZKMJ010000162.1, on the reverse strand, counting down.
CCGGTCTTGTTCAGGATTGATTGGCCGGTCAGGTGTCTTGTAGCTTTTCACTGAACGATCTGTATTCACGCCAACAACGAGCACATCGCCTTTTTCACGAGCTTTCTGGAGGTAAGTTACATGGCCAAGGTGAAGGATGTCAAAAGTCCCGTTGGTAAAGACTATTTTTTTACCGCGCTTCTTGAGGCCGGAGAGTGCTGACTTTAATTTTTTAAGCGGGAGAAGCTTACGCGAAGAAGACATGCTCAACGACTTCGGAAACGGCGTGAAGAGCGGTAATATGCATTTCCTGAACGTGTGACGTTTTCTTGCTTTCAACTTTGAATGTCACGTCAGCTTCCCTCGCAAGAGCGCCGCCGTCAGAATTCGTCAGTCCGATCGTAACGATATTCATCTTTTTAGCCTGAGCAACAGCTTCGAGGATGCTTTTGGAATTACCGCTGGTTGAAATCGCGACCAGGACGTCACCGGACTTGCCAAGACCCTCGATCTGACGGGAAAAAACCCTGTCATAACCATAATCATTAGCGATTGCAGTTATTGCTGAAGTGTCCGTCGTAAGAGCAATGGCCGGAAGGCTCGTGCGCTCCAACTTGAATCGACCGGTGAATTCAGCGGCGATATGCTGAGAGTCCGCAGCGCTGCCGCCATTTCCGCAAAGCATGATTTTATTGCCGGCTTTCAGCGCCCGGAGAAATTCACGCGCAATCTTGTCCAGAATTTCAACGTGCTGAGCGTCGAAACTTCCGTCGAACGCTTTCTTGTGGTCGTGGAGAATGGACTGGAACTGGTCTTTCATCCTGTCAACCGAAGAAGACTTTGACTCTTTCGTAATATTCACTGGGCACCGTTTTCAGTTTTCCGACAGCGTCGGCAATTTTAACAGGAACAATGTCGCGACCTTGCAGGCTGGCCATATAACCAAACTTGCCTTCCTTAACCAGTTCAACAGCCTTGAGTCCAAAACGGGTTCCAAGCACGCGATCAAATGCGGTCGGCGATCCTCCGCGCTGAATATGACCAAGCACGGTCACCCGGGTTTCGAAACCCGTCTTAGCTTCAATGAGATCACTTATGGTTTGACCGATACCACCAAGACGCACGTGCCCAAACTGGTCCAGCTTTTTATCGAGGGTCACGTTCTGATTCTTCAGCTGAGCGCCTTCTGCAACCGCGACAATGCTGAAGCTGCGGCCGCGGGAATGGCGTTTTTTGATCAGATCGCATACTTCATCGATATCCACAGGCACTTCTGGAATCAAAATAACGTCGGCGCCGCCCGCAAGTCCGGCTTCCAGGGCGATCCAGCCTGCGTGCCGGCCCATGATTTCCACCACGATAACGCGGTTGTGCGATTCAGCAGTGGAATGAAGGCGATCGATGCATTCCATGGCGATATTCAGCGCGGTATCATAGCCAAACGTGTAATCAGTGGCATTCAGATCATTATCAATGGTCTTGGGAACGCCCACAACCTTGACGCCTTCCTGAGCAAGCTTGTTGGCAACGCCAAGCGTGTCTTCCCCTCCGACAGCCACAAGCGCGTCCAGCTTGTTTTTAACCATATTGTCCTTCACTTTCTGGACAGCGCCCTCTTTTTTATAAGGGTTAGTACGGGAAGTTCCAAGAATCGTTCCTCCCTTGTGCAGAATTCCGGATACAGCGGCAGCATCAAGCGGAATAAAATCGTTTTCAATAATACCCTTCCAGCCGTTTTTAAAGCCAAGGACCTGCCAGCCTTCCATACCTGCTTTTTTCACGACCGCCCGGATAACCGGATTCAAACCAGGGC
>CAZKMJ010000161.1:0-5751 GCA_964553835.1 uncultured bacterium | reverse complement strand
TTGCCCGTGCTACTGTCATGCCGGATGTGTTGAACCGATGTACGCTGCTGGCTGAGCGCGAACTGGAGCGTGTCAATCAAAGACGGTTTTCAAATATCGCGAATGAAGGCCCCACGGCCTATGCCATGCCGAATTTCACAAGTTATACCTATCAGATTACCGTTTCAGCACCGCCTGCCGCGCTTGGTCTTGGTAATAATACGGCACGCGCCAAACAAGTGACCATAACGGTCAGCCACCCGACTTACGGAGCAGTTACTTTGACAACGCTGGTCACAAACAACTGAATATGAAAACAAAACATTTCTTTCAAAAAGGTTTTACGCTGATTGAGACGGTGATGGCGATCCTGATCGTCGCCATCCTGGCGGGACTTGCAGCTCCGATGCTAAAAGCAGCGTCTGATCTTTTTTCCTATCAAACAGACCGTGCTGTCATGGAAGAGACGGGTCTTTACGCTCAATCGCGCATGACCCGCGAGATCCGGAGACTGCGTGATGATAAAAGTGTGGTCGCGGGTTCCCGCAATAATTATGAATTTTTTGACCGCGACAACAACAGGATCCGCTATTACCTGAGCGGGACCACCATCCACCGTGTGGAAAACGGGACAGACAAGGTTTTTCTCGACAATGTGCAGTCCACCGACGGGCTGGTTTTCTTTTTTTACAATGATGACAACGCGGATGTCGCGGAAACCAGCGAGACCATTGCCACGAGTCCGGTGGTGGGCCTGGGTACCAAAACCGACATCCGCTACCTGAAAATCTGGATCAAAATGCGGCGAGGCCCCCACACTTATGAAATTCGCGACGCGGTGCGTTTGAGAAATGTGGAGCATCGGGAATCGGAGTTGTTTGGGTGAGGAAGATGAAAAAGCAGAAGGGGATGGTCCTGATAGGAGTCATTGTGCTGATGCTGGTGGCCGGGCTTTTCCTGGCTTCCACGGCAAGCCTGGTTTTTTCTTCCGGCGGATCGCACAACAATGTAGTCCAGGGGACACAGGCGCTGGCCATCGCCCAGGCAGGCGCGGAGTGGTATATGGAAACGCTTCGCACGGACACGGACTGGACCGATGAATCGGGCACCAGCATGAGTTATGGCGGAGGCCGGTTTGACATTTCGGTCTATGCCAATCCGACAGCTACTGAAGTGCATTTCAGCTCCATCGGTACCTTTCCTTCACTGTCCGCGAACCCTTCCGCTCTGACGGGGCAGCGGTTCACGCGTTTTGAGGAATGGACAGTCCAAAAACTGCCCTCGGTCTTCAAACTGGCTGTGTTTAATGCCTCCATAGACAATGGTGACTTTGAGATCAAGGAAGGTTCAATCATAACGGGCTCGGTCTGGTCTTCGCAGGATGTGAAGATCAAGGACTCTGATGTGAATGAAGGAAAAGTTTATGTGCCGGATGAAAAAGATGTGACGGGTAACGGAACTTACACAAAAAAACTCATGCCTTCACCGGACCTGGTGCGGCCTGATATTGACGCCACGACTTATCAGGATCAGATGAACGATTACGATACTTTGCTGAACAATAACCCAAGCAATGACACGCCTACCATCACAAGCGGGAATTTTAATGTGAGTGGTGAGATGAATTACCGGACCATCACTTTTAATGGAAATGTTACGATTACGGGAGGAGGCACCATTATCGCCGAAGCGATCCGGATCAATTCTGGCGGCGGTACTTCGACTGTTACGATCAATCCTGATGCAGGGAAGACCATTGTATTTTTGGCTAATAGGACTTTTGAGATAGGGAGTACTTCAGGTACGACGGTGACGAATACCAGATCCTGCACATTTTACAGCGCTTCCGCGGGTGCGGGTTCGCCTCCGCGTATTTACATTCGGGGCAGTAATGTTTCGCTAAAAGACAGCGTTTTTATGGCGCGCAGGGGAATTGCAGTCAGCGGTGGTGCCAAAATTACCGGCAATTCCTTTTTCTTTGTGGATGATTTCGGCAAACCGAGTAATGCCATTGAGATTACCGGTTCATCGAGCCACACCAGGGTCCAGGCCAACATGATCAGCATGTCACCAAGGGATCCTTCAATCAGAATTATGAATAGCTCAAACAACCTCGATGACCTTGAGGTTGAGGGGATGGTCTTTACCGGGGACGCAGCCAAGACCGGCGTTTGCGAAATTGAAAATGCCAGAATTTCCGGGAGCGTGGTTTGCAATAAATTTAAGGGCTCCAAGATAAAAAAATCGGAAATTTCCTATAAGGCGATATCCTCAGTTCCTGCCGGTTTTGAAGGCTATATCTCAAGAAAAAACAATTCCTGGGACGGCTATTAAGCTTCCTGCCTGGAGACCGATACTTTCCATATAGAAAAAACGGGGAAGTACTACTTCCCCGTTTCTAAAGGAAAGCATGGACCAATGGGTTAGGCGAGGAAAACTGGCTAAGATCCTGGGAATTCCCACTCCCACGGTCAAGTATTACACCTCCCTTGGGCTGTTTCCCGTCGGCAAGAAAACAATGCACGGCCAGTATCTTTATGAGGTCCATACCATCCAGGGCCGCTATACCAAGATCCAGGAAATGAAGCAGAAGCGCTTCACCATCCAGGAAATCCGCGACCGTTTTCAAATGGAATTCGTTCTCGCGGACTCATAAGGAGAAGCCATGCATACCATTGCCATCGCGAACCAGAAGGGCGGCTGCGGAAAAACCACGACGGCCGTGAGTTTGAGCGCCTGCCTCGCGCAGCGAGGATACAAGGTCCTGCTGGTGGACCTGGACCCGCAGGGCCACGCAACGCTTGGTGTGGGCATTGACGCCAACAAGCTGCGGCTTACCATTTATGACCTTCTTCTCAAACCTGAAACGCCGCTCCATGAAGTCATCAAATGGACGGATGTGAAAAATTTGTGGATTGCTCCCGCCAATATTTTACTTTCAGGAGCGGACCTTGAATTGATCAACCGCATGGGCCGTGAAAAAGTTCTCGAAGAAGCCATGTCCCGGCTGGAAGATTTTTATGATTTTGTCATTGTGGACTGCGTGCCGTCGCTGGGCATTCTTACTGTCAATGCTTTGAATTATGCCAGTGAAGTTATTATTCCCATTCAAGCGCAGTATTACGCGCTTGAAGGCATGAAACAGCTTTTCCTGACCATTGATCAGGTCAAGCGCCGCCTCAATCCCGACCTTAAAATTCTGGGTGTCCTGTTGACCATGGTCGACGCGCGCGCTCCCATTTGCCGCGACGTGGTGGAGGGGATTCGCGATTATTTCAAGGACAAGGTTTTCAGGACCGTGATCCACACAAGCTACGGCTTGATGGAAGCGCCGAGCGCGGGAAAGCCCATCACTGAATATGATCCTGAGTCCCAGGGCGCGCGTGAATATCAGGATCTCGCGGCCGAAATTTTAAGCAAAAAATTCCATGTGGCGCTTCCCGCCGCTTCCACCCAACCAGGAATGACGAATGCAGAAGAAAAAGCCCTCCGGGCTCACTAAAAAAATCCCGGCGATTTTCGAAGGGCTTCCGGACATTGATAGCCTGGGACAAAAAGAAGCGCGGGTCCAGCCTCCGGCCAAAGGCCAGGCAAGGAACCAGGTGTTGCTTGTGGAGGTCAATGTTTCCGGGGTCAAGGCCATTATGACAAGGATTGAAGCCAGAAACTGTGTGGTACTCAAAACGTATGTCTCCAAATGGGAAGGAAGCGGCGGTGTGCCGGATTCTTCTGTTTTAAAACCCGCGCTTGAAAAATGCCTGCGGGAATTCGGATTATTAAAACCAGTCCCATGCCGTCTGCTTGTGCGCGGAAATTCCAGCACTATGCTCAAAGTTGACAAACCGGATGCTCCGGCCGCGCAGCTCAAAGACGCGCTCATCTGGCAGCTGGCTGAAAAACTGTCATTTCCTGTGGAACGTTCCGAAATCTGCTATCAGGAAAATCAGGGAATGGTCACAGTCGCGGCCATGGATGTTGAAATCCGCGACCGGGTGCTCGAAGCTTTTCACGCGCTTCATCTTCATCCGGAAAAAGTTATGCCGCTGGCCGTTTTGTATGAAGGGCTCCAGCAGAAACGCTCCGCTTTGGGTGTGCAGAAGGTTAGGGTCGTGGACCTGTCGGAGGATCAGGTCTCCATGGTCATTTTCACGCGCGCGCGTTTTCAGTTTATGCGTGAAGCTCCGTATGGCTATGAACAGATCCTGAAAGCCATGAAAGGCACTTTAATGGTGGAGTCCGCCCCTATTACGATTGATTACAAGGAGGCTCACGCGCTTTTGAGCGAGTTCGGCCTGCCGACGCCGGACCTGGTGCTCAATCCCCAGGAACCGATTTTTGAAAAAATCACGCAGGAAATGCGCAGTACCCTCGCCCAGTTTCAGAAACAGTCGCCGTCTGAAAAAATAGAGGCCATCTGCCTGTCCGGGCTGGGAGAAAGCATTAAGGGCATGGACCAATACCTGGCCAATCAACTTAATCTGCCGGTGCGCCGCCTTGATTTAAAAAACCAGGACGCGCGCCTGGATGGTGGGTGGGCGGGAGTTCTGGGGCTTGGCTATGTGCAGGACACGCCGTTTAATTTCGCGGCGCTGGAAGATTCACTTAAGCCAAAGTTTGAAAAAATGGGCGCGCTTCTCAAGCGCCTGACGTTTTTGAGTGTCATGGGTGTTGCCGGCATGGCCTTTTTTCTGGGTAGTGTGACCGCGGCCAAATCCAAACAGCTCGCGGACCAGACTGCTAAATTTTCAACAATTGCTTCCGACAGTCAGAAAATGGCGGCCCTGGACATGCTCAAGGCCAGGATCCAGCAGCGCCAGGCCGTGCTGAGCGCTGAAATGCCCAAGGCTTTTTATTTCGGAGGAGCGTTCCGCGAAATCAGTCAGTTGATGCCTGCTGCTTTACAACTCAGCGGTCTTAGCTATGAAGCTTCTCCAGCAGCATCTTTAACATTCACTGGCAAAGTGTTACCTGGAACTTCCGAACCGGATGTGGTCATTTCCGGATTTTTAAAAACACTGAACAATTCACCCTTTTTCAAACGTTCGGTACTGGACTCTCGCAGTGAGGAAGAGCAGCAGAAGGTCGCGGAATTCGTCATCCGGACGGACCTGGTGCCGCCAGCACAGGGGGCCGCTTGAGCGCGCCGTCACTTAAAATGGATTCGCGCGCGTTCCAGGTTGGAATGCGTTCGCCGCTGGGATTTTGGGCCATTGCTTTTGCCGTGGTCTGGCTGGTGGGGGCAGGAGGGATTTACGGTTTTTTTCAGAGCAAAATCCGTTCATTGGACACGCAGAACAAGGCCTACGCGCAGAAAATCCGCGAGACCCAGGATTTTATGTCCAATCTGCCGGATGTGGATGCTGCCATCAAACAAAACGAGGACTTGATTAAAAATCTGGAACAGAAAATGTTGAAGCCGGGGGAACATGAGCGCGTGGTCACCGCGGTAGCAGAAGCCGCGAAGGCCAAAGGTATTTTTATGACCGGCATGAAACCTGTTTTCGCGGACCGGAAGGAAAAAGCCAGGGTGGAGGGGAAAAGGCTGCTTCCCGATTATTTTCAACTGGGTATGCAGGGCCGTTACAGCCAGATTGGGGAATTTTTTGAGCAGCTTGAAACCCTGCCTCTATTTCTTTCCATTGCTGAGTTCCAGCTCCAGTCTGACCCGCTTAAACCAGGGCTTCTTAAGGCCGATATTACACTGGTGGCGTATGAAGAGGGTGGAGCATGAAATCCGCGGCCCTGGGCTTGAGTCTTCTGCTGGTTTTGCCT
>CAZKMJ010000160.1:1822-5762 GCA_964553835.1 uncultured bacterium | reverse complement strand
AAGTCAGGAAAAGGACTGTAAATGCCAGGACAGCGAGACCAAAATAGCGCTGGAAGTTTTTGGTCACTACTTTGTCACGGAACATCCAGCCAGAGATCCATGCCATAAACGGGCCCATGATAAAGGACATGCCGATAGGCGCGAACCAGGCAAACCAGTGCGTGTTCAGAAGCCACGGCAGGAATACGCCGAACATGCCTGCGCCGGCGAATTTGAAAATAGTGCCGATTTTGAACCAGGTTGGGAAATGGAGCATTTTCTTGACCCGTTCGGAAAGTGCGTCCGTTCCCTGCCCTTCGTCCGGGGTCTTCATGCTCACAAAGTTCAGCTCGTTGATTCTCTCTTCTTCTTCGATGCGGAGCTTTTCGCGCTTGAGAAGGTCCGGTTCGTTGGCGCGCGCCCTTGCGTATTCAGCGCGGATTTCCTCAGTTTCGATCTTTCCGCGCCAGGCAATAAAGATATAAGCGCTGACAACGCCTATTAAAATGCCAACGATTCCGAAAATTTGAAGATAAGCAAAAGCATCAATTCCAAGACCGGTCATGATGGTCTGGGCGAGCCATTTGTCAGAAACAATGGAAAGCATGCCGATCATGGCTGCGATAAAGAATTTGCGCCAGCCTTCACGGGTGGCTTCTCTCATCAGATGGCTGCGGACAAGTTCATCGGTTGTTGATTCCCGGATGTACGAGCGCGGCCAGAAGCCGGTAAACCAGGCCACTAAAGCGCCGATCAGGATACCGCCGACCGGCCAGAGCCATAATGTCGAAGCCAGGCCAAAGCCGACTGTGACTCCAAAAATTGTGACGCTCAGGCCCATGATGGCGATACCAATCGAAGCCAATGTAAAAAGGACCATGAGCGGGCCGCGGCGTGCATACCAGACACCTTCTTTGGCTCCGAAAAAGAAGGACATGACCGCGCCAATTAACGCAGCGGCGGACAGAAGTCCTACCAGATAAGGCATCATGCCGATGCTGGGCAGATAACCAATGACGAAGAACGCGAGCAGGCCGAAACCGAAGGTAGCCGACCTTCCAAGACGGCGCGTGTAGTAATTCAAAGGAAGTTCTGCCGCCTTGCTGGGAGTGGAAATCCAGGGCGGCGTCGCTTCGGTCGCAAGTTTTTCAAGCTGCTTGGCCAGTTCCATGTCCCCGCGGCGGCGAGCAAGACGGGCCTGCCACTTTAGCCGGGCCACAATGGTCAGGTTGATCCAGAACTGGAACATGCCGCGGAAGTTACCCTGCATGGTCAGCTCAAGTTTGTTCAGATAAATAAAGGTCGACTGAATGGTTTCAGCGGTTTCAATAAGCAGGTCTACCGTGAACCAGCTGCGGATTTCTTTGGAATGCAGCGGTGACCATTTGGAAAAGAACAATGCGATGACAATGACCGGCAGGACAAAGCCAACTGCCGGCACGGCAAACGCGGCGGCGATCCATCCCTGCACAGCGACGATGGCGCCTGCAATAAACGTAAGCACAGTCACCAGCGGCGGAGCAAAACCAACCAGCGGCACGATCCACGAAATGATCAGCGGGACATAAGCGATGATGCCAAGCACAAGCGCGATCGCCGCCGGCCAACCCCAGACACTGCGGGGCGCGCGATGGCGAATGACAGAAACCGTTAAAGCCAGCGCAATCCAGAAAGCAATCGTCGGAGGAAAGCCGACGGAGATGGCCATAAGGACTGGGAAAACCGCCAGTTTAGCGCCTTCAGCAAGATTGCCATAGCCACGCTCAAAAATGACGTCACTCTGACGAGGTCTTTTGGGTGCCTGAGCGAACTGATTCTTCATGCGCTGAATCATGGGGGCCGCGAACTTGATGAAGATCAGAATCGACATGATGCAGAAGAACATGAACACAGAGTGCACAGGGAAAAGGACTTCAGTCAGGCCCGGGATATTGACAGCAAAGAAACCAATATAAAGAAGGGCCTTCCACATGGGTTCACCGATAAAGCCGCGGAGAACCAGGTTGTTGGTGTAGCGGCCGTATTCCTGCATTTTCCAGATACCGAAGAAACGAAGCATCGGGCCGCCGGCGTCGAAACGTTTCCAGATATTTTCTTCACGATCCAGTTCGCCCGCAGTATGAGCGGGAGTCGCTTCTGAAATGATGACGTCGGTCATGAGCAGAGCGGCGGAAGGCTCGCCAAAAACAGTCCGGACGGTGGACTCAGCTTCGTCGTGAAATTCCACAGCTTCCGGGTTCTGGACAAAAATGTCTTTCATTTTTTCGTAGATTTCGTCAACGGTCTGACCGCTCATACCAAATTTACCGAACGCGCGGCCGCGGCCTTCACCCACTGCGATTTCAGGCACGATGGCAGTCGATACGCTCCTCCATTTACCGAGCAAGATACCTAAGAAAAGTCCAAGTACCGCGAAAAGCGGGCCGCCAAAAACCATGCCGACCAAGCCGAGAACCAATGCGTTGGAGACGCCCTGGGAAAGGCGGCGATTTTTGTCAACATTAACGCCCTGCCTTCTCAGACCTTCTACTTCATCATCATCCTGGACCGCTCCGGAATAGAGACTTTCCTGGAAGAAACGCAGGGTTTCCTGGGCCACAGCTTTACTGAACGTGTAGGGAGCGTCCGGCCAGTTGTGATATTCGATCCAAGGCTGGAACAACTTGTATTTCTTGTTGGCCGGATGCGACATTTTCATCGCGGTGCGGCGGGCCGTGTCAGCGGGCCACACATTGTCCTTGTCCGAAATCAGGAAATGTTCAATGCGGCGCTGCGGATGGTTGACAGTCGGAAGCAGCGCGTCAGGATCGCCGAAGAAGCAGACTTCCGGCGGATAACCCGGGCGCAGGCGATAGCTTTCCTTTTCGTCAATCGCCCAGTTGCGGCCATGACGCAGGTAGCGCGCCAGGTTGTATTCGGCATAAGGTTTCTTGACCTGAGACTGACGGGCAAAAATATAGAATTTGTCCTGGCCAAAGTCGATCCAGAGGTCACGCAGTTTCTTGGCCAGCTCCCGGTCCTTCGCGTCGAGTGAGTAAAGTTTTGTTTCGTCGCGTTTTTCCGGGTCTTTAACGCTGGCGTCCCAGGCCGCTTCCATAATGGCGCTGTACTTGGGCCACTGGTCATCGCTGGTGCCTGCGTCGAAAATAATTTTCATGTTAGGTTCATTGCCTACGCCATCTGGCATGGTGTCGCGCAGGCCTTCAAGAGTGGCGCGGCCGCTTTCTAGCACGTCGCCCAGCTCAGCCATCCTTGAAACATAGGTAACAGCCGCGTGCTCATATTCCTTTTCACCGACTTCAGGCGTCCTTTTTTCAGGCATGAAAACCCATTGCGCGAATTTCATAAACATGTCGGAAATAATTCGAAGCAGGTAGAACGTGACCAGAACGCTGAAAATATTGACGGCCCACGCAATCAGCCACCACCCGCCTGTGTTCAGGACCAGGACAGCCGGGTTTTGCGAGAACATGTAGCCAGCAAGCAGGTACAGCGTAAACATATAAACGCCATTGTGGAACATCATCCACCAGAATGCGCGTTTGGCACGGGTAAACCGGGCCGCATTATCCGCGTCCCGGAAAGTGGCGGTGCCGTCCGGTTTGATGATTTTAACGGTCTTGCCCGGGAAATCGTAATAGCGGTACCAGATACTTTGAGGCAGCAGCAGATCCGAGAGAGTCCCCAGCGAAATATAAACCCCTGCCACGAAACGCTTGCCACCAGAAACTTCTTCTTTGTCGAGAATGTTACGCGCCCTCTTATAAAAGAACCTGCGAAGTGCGCCGGCATGCAGAAGCTGCAGGAGGATGCGGAAGAACGCGAGACCAAAAATGAACATTACGCGGAGAACGCCTGCTTCAGGGTCAGAAAGGTCAAACATTCTCAGATACCACGGCTTTTCCGGTTTTTTTATGTGCTTATCCAGGTCGCGGTTAATTTCGAGGCGGTGGCCGTTTTC
>CAZKMJ010000160.1:0-1812 GCA_964553835.1 uncultured bacterium | reverse complement strand
AGAGCAGCGAAAACATCTCTTTAAATCTATAAATATACAAGATAATAGTAATAAAACTCTCATTGTTTCAAATCCATGGGATTTAAGCTTTTCAAATGATGGAGAAAAAGCTTTTGTAACTCTTGCAGGAAGTGAAGATTTAATGGTTTTCAATATTGGAAGAAGTCTTACGCGTGAAATGTTCCAAAGCTTCCTGGTGAGCTTCAGGCATGGTGCCATTGCTGTCAGCGAGCATGGACGGCAGATTGAGGCTTGCCGCGTCATTGCGCGTTTCGTCCAGGAAAAACAGCAGGTCAACGTCCCCGATTGCTTCGATACCTTCAGGCACAACGCGCGGATCGACAGACTTTCCGAAGAATTCGGGATTGGTCAGGGTCAGATCGGTGTCCTTGTTCCACTGCTTCATTTTTTCGCGCATGCTGATGACGCGGTCGACCAGGACGTGCAGTTCATAAGGTGAAATATTTCTTCCGATGGCGCGTTCAGCAATCATGTCCAGAATGGCCGGATCATGAAGACTGCGTCCGCGCAGCCAGAAATTGGCGCGATTGGCAGTTTTGGGGTTCAAGCGCTTGAGTTCGTCGATAATCCCCGCTTTCCAGGCATCTCGCGATCCGGGAACAAGTTCATCCGGCACTTCAGCCAGCGCTACGCCGAAGGTCGTGGATGAATTGTAGATCGCAAGCTCAGCGGACACCGTCGGGGCGGGTTTCCCAAGGGCCTTGGCTCTGTCAGCCAGAATTCTGTCGCCGATCTGCTTGAATTTCAGGGCCAGCTCGATCCAGATCTGGATGTCTTTAACATCATTACCCGCGTTCCTTGCGTTGTTAGCCATACGGTAAGCTTCGAAATCATCTTTAGAAATTCCGGGCTGGCCCGCAAGTTCTGGACGGTTCAATTGGCGTTTTAATTCGCGGGTCAGGACAAGCACTTCACCGATCTGCCTGATTTCAGCATCAATGCCCTGAGTAATTGTCTTGAATGGAAGATTGGCCGCGGTCAATGCTGCTTCAGCCGACCTGATGTCATCCGGATTTGTAATACCCCAGTCGGCAAAAACACGGTCCGCGAGTGTCGATACGAATGCTTTTTCATATTCACTCAGCACATGCGTGTCGGGAAGGCCGTATGCGGTACGGTAAGTCTCGTCGAGTTTCTGGCGAAGCACAATGTGCCACAGGACAGCTTCATCAAAGGTCAGACCCTGGCTGATCATGGCATCAGCCACGTAGTTAAAGAAGCTGGTATCGTCAAAATATCTCATGTGCTGCTGCTGCATGGGTGTCAGGGTCTTGTAGTGCTGGTCATAGCGAATGCGCAGATCGCGGACGATCTGATCGCGGTTGGTGTAGCGGCCGTTTCCGTCCATGCGGATGGGATACTCACCTTTCGCGCGGCTCGTATTTCTTGCGGCGGCGACTTTGTCCCAGGTAGGTTTAAGGGCCTTTTTCTGGTTATCACGCAGGTCGCGAAGGCGCTTTCTTTCCGCGTCACGCTGGGGCTGGCGCTCCATCAGGTGAAGCAGAATACCTTTGTCCAGAGGCACGTCGATTCCATTAACCTGGAAACCAGCCTGATAAAGGACCGGCGTCAGCTCGCCGCGAATCTGGTCGAATAACTCCTTGGAATTGGAATTCGGGTCCATGTCGTGAAGATAAGTTCCGACTACTTTCGACAGATTATTGGTGGCCAGATGCAGGCGGTAAATCAGCTCGCGCTGTTGCGCCTTGATAATACCAAGCGGAATGCCCCTCTCTTTTTGAATGCGCTCAAGATCCGCCTTCACGCGCTGCAGCGGCATTCTCAAGTCGT
>CAZKMJ010000159.1:1007-5822 GCA_964553835.1 uncultured bacterium | reverse complement strand
AAGCCATTGACCTGGTGGATGAAGCTTGCGCCATGATCCGCACGGAAATTGATTCGATGCCCACGGAGCTGGATGAGGTTTCACGCCGTGTCATGCAGCTGGAAATTGAAGAGACGGCGTTAAAAAAAGAAAAAGACAAAGCCAGCCAGCAGAGGCTTGAAGATCTGAAAAAGGAAATCGCGGATTTGCGCGAGCGCCAGAAGGGGATGAGCGCGCAGTGGGAAACGGAAAAGAAAGCTATTCAAAAACTTCGCGGTCTGCGCGAAGAAATTGAGAAGGTCAAATATGAGATTGAAAAGGCGGAGCGCGAGTATGATCTGAACAAGACCGCGGAATTGAAGCATGGCAAATTGCCCCAGCTTGAAAAAGAGCTGAAAAAACAGGAGGCGGAGCTTGCCAAAAACCAGGGCGGTCCGCGTCTTCTGCGTGAAGAAGTCACGGAAGAAGAAATTTCCCAGGTGCTGTCACGCTGGACCGGAATCCCCGTGTCCCGCATGATGGAAGGAGAGAAGGAAAAACTCCTGCACCTGGATGAGGTCCTTCATAAACGCGTCGTGGGCCAGGAGGAAGCAGTGGACCTGGTTGCCGACGCGGTGATCCGCGCGCGAGCCGGGGTGAAAGATCCCCGCCGCCCGATCGGGTCATTTATTTTCCTCGGTCCCACGGGTGTCGGTAAAACCGAACTGGCAAAGGCCCTGGCCGAGGCGCTTTTCGACAGTGAAAATAACATGGTGCGTATCGACATGAGCGAATACATGGAGAAGCATTCCGTGTCCCGGCTTGTGGGCGCGCATCCCGGTTATGTGGGCTATGATGAAGGCGGTCAGTTGACTGAGGCCGTACGCCGCAAACCTTACTGCGTGCTCTTGTTCGATGAAATCGAAAAGGCTCACCACGACGTGTTCAATATTTTCCTGCAGATCCTGGATGATGGACGTTTGACGGATTCGCAGGGAAGGGTCGTGGACTTCAAAAATACGGTGGTCATTATGACCAGCAACACTCCGCGCGAGGACCTGAATAAAATTTTCCGTCCAGAGTTTCTGAATCGTGTGGATGAAATCATCCAGTTCAAGCCGCTTGAGCTGGAACAGATCAGGAAGATCGTGGACCTTCAGCTCAAGGACCTGGAAAAGCGTCTCGAGGTCCGCCGCATCCGCCTGGAGCTTTCAGAGGCGGCCAAAAATTACATCGCGGGCAAAGCCTATGACCCTGTTTATGGCGCCCGCCCGCTCAAGCGTTTTCTTCAGAGGGAAATTGAAACGCGCCTGGCCCGGGCTTTGTTGAAAGATGAAGTCTCGGAAGGAATGGACGTGGTAGTGGAGCTGCGCGACGGTGACCTGATTTTAAATACCGGCAAACCTCAGCAGAAGAAGAGTCGCCAGGGAGTAGTAGACTAAATTGCTGATGATATCGGTGATGGTTGTGATCAGGGGGCCTGTGGCGGTGGCCGGGTCGACACCGATGCGGTGAAAGAAAATGGGTTCGACCGCGCCCATGGTTGAAGCTACGGTCATGGAAGTTCCCATCCCGATCATGACGGCCATGCCGAACTGCCAGTGATAACGCTGCCCGTATAAAAGGTAAGCCATGATACCCAGCGCGATTCCGTAAATCGCGCCCAGCATGACACCCACTTTGAATTCATGTAAAACTGTGCGGACTTTTTCTTTGGGCGTGGTTATTTCTCCCAGCGCGATACTGCGGACCACGATGGTCGCGGATTGCGCACCCACGTTCCCGCCCATGGCGGAAATCAAAGGGGAGAAAGAAGCCAGCGCGATGACCTTGGCCAGCACAGGCTCATAGTTTTTAATGATCAGGGAAACCACCATTTCACCGAAAAGCGTTACCACCAGCCATGGAGTCCGGTAACCCACGGTTTTCAGCACCGAGGTTTCCCGCAGGTCGAGCGCCTTGGTGCTGGTACCCGCCATTTTCGCGATATCTTCGGAAGCTTCCTGCCGTTCCACGGCCAGAATGTCACGCGCCGTAATAATGCCGATCAGTCTGTCGTTGCGGTCCACGACCGGCGCCGCGGTCAGGTCATATTTGGAGAAAAGCCTCGCCACTTCTTCCTGGTCCATTTCCGGACTTGTTTTGTAGGGTTCGACATTCTCCAGGAGTTCAGAGAGTTTTTCATTTTCCGGCGCGGCCAGCAGGTCCTGGAGTGAAAGGCTTCCAAGAACGCGGCTTTGTGTGTCGGTCACAAAAAGTGAAAACAAATGTTCCTTTTGGTTTGGCCGGGCAATGGCCTGCAAAGTGGAGATCGCCTGTTTGGCAGTCATGCGCGGGCCCAGCTTGATAAATTCCGGATGCATCTGGCTGCCCGCGGAATGTTCCGGATATTTCATGTTCATGTCAATTCGTGAAAGCGCTTCCTGGCGCTTGATCAGACTCCTCATTTTTTTAACGCTGCGTGCCGGCATCTGGTGGAAAATTTTAGCAAGTTCCGGAGAGTTTATATTTTCAAGCAGGGGAGTCACGCTAGAGTCATCGAGCCGGGAAAGCAGGGCCTGCTGGTCTTCGATTTTCAGCATTTCAAAAAGTTTGAGCGCGGATTGCCGGGGCAGGAGTCTGAAGATTTCAAGCTGCTCTTCGTCGGTCAGCTTCTCCCAGAAATCGGGAAGACCGATAGGGTTAATGTCTTTCAGGACCTGGCGCAGGAGGGTGTAGTTCTTTTCCTGGAGCAGTTCCTTGATTTCGGGAAAAAGGAGTTTGACGGCTTGTTTGCTGTAGATCATAGAAAGGCCATATGCTACACTTTTAAAAGGATGGGCACTATGGAAAAAAAAGCATTTGCGGCGCTCCTCGCGCTTTTATTGATGGTTTGTTTACAGAGTACGGCCTTCGCGCTTGAACTGAAGGGCCGGGTCAAGGATACCGATGCGCTGGTCCGCCGGATCACCATCGTTTATACCGATCCCCAGACCCAGACCGAACGGTACAACGACATATTTGTGACCCCGGATACGATTTACACCGGAATCGAGAAGTTCAACGACCTTCAGCCGGGCGTTGAGATTATGGTCGACGTTTCCGAGGATGCTTCTCACGGCTGGGTGGCCAATGCCATCAAAGTCGAAACCTATTAGACCCTCCCGGTAAGGTTTTCCCTCAGATAAGATATTGACACCCGCCCGGAAATATTCGAAAATACCTGTTCCTTTATAGACTTATGCAAAAAAAACCCGGTCCTCAGGGGCTCTACCATCCCCAACATGAACATGATGCCTGCGGTGTTGGCTTTTTAGTCAACATGAAGGGCAAAAAGTCACACAGCATCGTTAAAGATGCTCTGACTATCCTTTTGAATTTGAACCACCGGGGCGCCTGCGGCTGTGAAGTGAACACTGGTGACGGCGCCGGTATCCTCCTCCAGATCCCTCATAATTTCCTGGTCCAGCAGTGCAAAAAGGCAGGCTTCACACTTCCGGGCGCGAAGGAATACGGCGTGGGCATGGTTTACCTGCCCAAAGACGCGGCCCATCGCAAGGAATGCCAGAGCATCTTCGAAGCTGTTATTAAGGAAGAAGGCCAGACCTTCCTGGGCTGGCGTGACGTCAAGACCGACAACAGCAGCCTGGGCCCCACAGCCATTGCCAGTGAACCCGCCCTGGCGCAGGTTTACATTGGCCGCAATGCCAAGCTGCAGAGCGATGATGATTTTGAGCGCAAGCTGTATGTCATCCGCAAGCAGGTTGAAAACCGCATCCGTTATTCCGGCAAGGTGAAGGGCGGCGAGTTTTTCTATGTCGCCAGCCTTTCTGTCCGCACCGTCATTTACAAAGGCATGCTGCTTCCCGAACAGGTGGACAAGTTCATGCCTGAACTTCAGGACCCGGCGTGCGAATCCGCGCTGGCCCTGGTACACTCCCGTTTTTCCACCAACACTTTCCCGAGCTGGGACCGCGCCCATCCGTATCGCTACATCGCGCATAACGGCGAAATCAACACGCTGCGCGGTAACGTCAACTGGATGCACGCGCGCCAGGCGCAGGCTGCTTCCGATCTTTTCAAAGACGATATAAAGAAACTCATGCCGGTCATCGCACAGGATGGTTCTGACTCGGCCATGTTCGATAACTGCCTGGAATTCCTGGTGCTGGGCGGCCGTTCACTGCCGCACGCCATGATGATGATGATCCCTGAACCGTGGTCGAACCATGAAACCATGTCGGACGAGAAAAAAGCTTTCTACGAATTCCATTCTTCCATTATGGAGCCTTGGGACGGCCCCGCTTCCATCGCGTTTACCGACGGCATCCGCATCGGCGCCACGCTGGACCGCAACGGCCTGCGCCCGTCCCGCTATTATGTGACCAAGGATGATCTTGTCATCATGGCTTCCGAAGTCGGCGTGCTGGACGTGCCGGCGGACCGCGTTATCCAGAAGGGCCGCCTTCAGCCGGGCCGCATGTTCCTGATCGACACCGAGCAGGGAAGAATCATTTCCGATGAAGAAGTGAAGGGCAAGATCGTCAAGGAACACCCGTACCGCCAGTGGGTCAATGAAAACCTGGTGAACCTTGAAACCCTGCCTGAACCGCCGCATGTTCACGAGCCGGACCACAAAACTGTGCTCCAGCGCCAGCAGGCTTTCGGCTACACGTTTGAAGACCTGCGTTTTATTTTAACGCCCATGGGCCGTGATGGTGTTGAGCCCGTGGGTTCCATGGGCACGGACACACCGCTCGCGGTGCTTTCGAACAAGCCCCAGCTTCTTTACAATTATTTCAAACAGCTTTTCGCGCAGGTGACCAATCCTCCAATCGATTGCATCCGCGAAGAAATTGTTACGTCCGCTGAAACCAC
>CAZKMJ010000159.1:0-997 GCA_964553835.1 uncultured bacterium | reverse complement strand
TTTTGAAGCCGGAACCCAAGTCCTGCCGGCAGATCCGCTTGAAAAGCCCGGTGCTGACCAATGAGGAATTTGAAAAATTCCGCCATATCAAGCACCCGGACTTTAAATCTGTCACGCTTCCCATTCTTTATAATGTGAAGGACGGCGGCAAAGGCCTTGAAAAAGCGCTCGAGAAAATGTTTGAGCTGGCGGACAAGGGGATTTCCCACAACGCCAACATCATTCTGCTTTCTGACCGCGGTGTGAATGCCGAACACGCGCCCATCCCGGCGCTCTTGGCCGTTTCCGCGCTGCACCATCATTTGATCCGCCAGGGCACACGCACACGCGTGGCCATCATCCTGGAATCCGGCGAGCCGCGTGAAGTGCATCATTTCGCGCTTCTGATCGGCTATGGCGCCAGCGCCATCAATCCTTATCTTGCTTTCGAATCCATGGACGATTTGATCCGCCAGGGCATTCTGAAAAACATCGACCACAAAACCACCGTGAAGAATTACGCCAAGGCTGTTTCCAAGGGCGTGGTCAAAACCATGTCCAAGATGGGCATTTCCACGGTTCAGAGCTATCACGGCGCGCAGATTTTTGAAGCGGTCGGTCTGAACAAAGTGTTTGTGGATAAATATTTTACCTGGACCTCCACCCGCATTGAAGGCGTGGGCATTGAGCAGATCGCGGAAGAAGTGAAAAAACGCCACATGCATGCTTATCCCGACCGCCAGGTCAATGGCCAGACGCTCGACGCGGGCGGCCAGTACCAGTGGCGCAAAGACGGCGAATATCATCTTTTCAATCCTGAGACTGTGCACAAGCTTCAGCGCGCGTGCCGCACCGGTGATTACAAGGCTTTCCAGGATTACGCCAAGGCTGTGAACCAGCAGGAAAAAAATTACGCGACCCTTCGCGGCCTGCTTGATTTCAAAATTGATTCTTCAAAATCCATTCCCATTGACCAGGTTGAACCGGTTGAAGCCATTGTGAAACGCTTCAAGACCGG
>CAZKMJ010000158.1:0-5827 GCA_964553835.1 uncultured bacterium | reverse complement strand
TGAGAATGTTACCAGCTTCTCCGGATTGGTGGCCTCGATTAACTGAAAAAATGAAGAGCCGGTTTCCAGCACACGCGCGATCGCGGGCGCGTCCATGATGTTATTGTCATAAACCGGTATAGGCTGGAAGCTGGCGCGGGTCCTCTGCGGATGACGCATGAAATGATAGGTCAGCGCCGAAAAATATTCCAGGCTGGCCACAGTGTCCGCGTCAAAACAGGAAATGACGATGTTTTCAAAAGGAATTTCTTTTTCCTTCAAAATCGCGGCCACCTTTTTGGCTGCGTGCGTCACATTCGCGCCTTTGACTCTGGCCTCGCCCGGCACTCCGTCAGGATGTGACGAAACCAGGAAATCATAAAAATGATGGCGGTATTTGGTCCTCAGGGTCTCAGCCATTTTCCGGTGCGCCGCGCCGGCGCGCTCTTCTACCGCAAGGACAGGAAAGATTCTCTCAGACGGGAAATGGCTTTTAGCCAGAGCCTGCAGTCCGGGCTCCAGGACCTCAGCGCTTTCCTTGGCCGCGGCGATCAGCACAACATGGTACACCTCTTCATAAGAAGGCGCTTTGACGTGGTTTTTCACGACATTCCGCAGCTCACGTTCCTGGTTGCTCAGGTCCAGCCATTTTTTGATCTTCCAGCTTTTAAGCGCCCGGAACTTCCTTTTGCGGAATTCGGGAAACGCCTCCTTCCCCCGCTGCAACATACGGCAGCGCTCCACCCAGTCCGTGTCTTTCTCGACGGCCAGCACGGCATAGGCCAGCACAAGAAACAACGTCATATAAACAATGCGCAGCAGCCAGAAAATATCGAGCGCGATGATGAAAATGGCCGCGTGCAGGGGCTTGAAAAAGGAAAGCGCGGTCACGGAAATCAGGATGGTCCAGCTCAGCGCGCCGGGGAAAATGCTCCAGAACCTCTGCCAGAAATAGTCGCCCGCGGTATGGACCCGGTGGGAAAAATCAAATTTTTTCATCAGTCAGTAACCTTGCGGCGCATGATGCGGCGACTTTCAGGATGCAGGAAATAAAGCGTATGGGTCAATTCATGAAAATAAACCGAACTGCCGGGAGCAATCTTGCCAAGAAGACGGACCAGGAGAGGTTCAGGCGAGCGGGTCTCAGCCAGGTAAACAGCCTCGCCGTCCCGGAAAATAATATGAGTTTCTTCATAGAACTAGTACGCCTGGCTGATATCGCGGCCTTTATCCGTCACAAGAATTCGCAACGGCGATTTCTGAAAACTCTCTTCGGAGCTTTTAACGAAATCAATAATAGAAATTTCCTGGCGCGTCCAGAACAGCAGCTTCTCATCATCCGACCGGGTGGCATACTGATAGCCCTGCACACCTTTTTCGGCCAGCAGGTAAGGCTCGCGGCTGCTCAACAGCGCTCCCTGGTCGCTTAAAAAAATAATCAAATCTTTCTGAAAAAATTCACGTCGAAGAACTTCGATTCTGAACCATTTGGCATTGCCGAGGGCCGCAAGCTTCTGCAGGCCTTCTTCCTGGCCGATCTCCTGTTTCGGATTTTCACCCTTGGGCCCGGCGCTCCACAGCGTAAAATCTTTTTTCAACAGGACAAGCCGGCCGTGCTTGATGCCGAAACCCAGCACGTCAATGGCCACAGGCGCGGTCAAAGTTCCCTTGCGCCAGTCCACCGCGGAAATCACACCGTCTTTCAGGAAATAAATCAGGTCCGGTGATTTGGCGTCCCAATCCAGCAAGTCAACAGATGCCGGGATAAAACCGTTCAGATCCTTGGCTTGCTTTTCCTTTCCCAGGTGCACAGCAAAAAAACCTTTTGCCGTTTTGAAAAGCACCAGCGCCGAGCCCGCCTTGGTCTGGAAGTCGGTCACCGTAACTTTCTGGGCTCCGGAAATTTTCTGTCCCGCGTCACTTTCCCTTTTCAGAAAAATGTCCGTTCCGGTCAAGCTCTCCAGAAAATAATTTTCAAGCCCGAAAATCTTGAAATCCACCAGCACAGGCAGGAGCTTCTGCATGGACTTGCCCGTCACAGACTCCTCGTCGGGACGGACAGGAAGAAGAATAACGGGTTCAAGCCGTGTGGCCAGCCCCTGGGAAACGGATACATTTTTTTCCCAACTCTCAAAACCCTTCTTGGAAATCTTGATGGAATATCCGCCGGGCAAAAGACCCTGCACCGCGGCCTGGGTCTTGTGGGAATATTTTTTACCCTCCACAAAAATGCGCGCGCCGCGCGGCTCGGTCATGACGGAAAGAAGGCCGGTTTTGTTGAAAATCTCCCCTTTGGCCGGCGACACCCAGTAGCCAAGGGCGTACAGAATGGCATAGGGCGTGATCACCATGTACACGACGAGCAGGATATAAAACAGCAGTTTACGCCAGAAAAGAAGCATGGGGGGTATTGTACCCATTAAGAATATCGTGGAACAGGACGATTTTTATAATTGAAATGACAATCGCCCGACACCCTTTTTTAAGGCCTGTTTTCCTGGTGACCAGCACAATCTTCTGGATTGTGATGACAAGCCTTTTGATCCACCGGGAATTTTTCCAGCTCACGCCCCTGCAGAGCGCCTATCAGGTCCTGCCGCTGCAGGATTGGGCCATGCGCCAGGAATATCACGCCATTTTCCTGGGCAAGGAACGCATAGGGTTCAACTGGAATGTGCTGGAAAAAAAAGGTGAGGACCATTTTGAATTCCGCCATTCCTCCTACCTTTCATTCCTTTTCCTTGGCCAGGCACGCGAAATGCTGATCAAGCAAAACGCGAACCTGGACAGGCAGCTGAACATCCGGGACTTTCAGATCAAGATCACAAGCAGCGGATCGTCGACCGAAATCCAGGGCCAGGCCGCCAAGGACAACCTTAACGTCGTTATCCAGAACTCAGGCAGCGAGCCGGTACGCAGGATCTTCCCGGTCCAGGGCCAGCTTTTTTTTGGCGACGCACTCGATTTCATCTGGATCCCCGAAAACCTGAAGATCGGCAAGCAAGGCGTTTTCAAAACATGGAACGCGCTTTCGATGACCGCGCAGGACATTAAATTCTTTGTTAAGAAGAAGGAGAAAATTCCCTATGAAGGAAAAGAGGCCGAGGTTTATCTGGTGCTTTTGACGATCGGCGACCTTGAAATCCGCAGCTGGGTCACGCCGGAAGGCGTGGTCATCCAGGCAGAAAGCCCAACGGGCCTGACCTTCAAGAAGGACGAGCCCTGGAGAATTTTTGACGCCATGCGCAAAAACCGCGCCGCGCCGCCCGACCTTCCAAATCTTTTTTCCATCCCTTCCAATAAAATCCTGAAAAACCCGCTGGAGCTTTCCTATATGAAGGCGCGCGTGCAAACCCCTAAAGAAGACAGGGTGCTTGAAATCCGCCGTCCTGACCTGGCCGCCATGTGGAAAACAGATACTTCTTTTTCTGCCGAAGAGTTCGCGCCTTATCTCCAGCCCACACCCTGGATACAATCGGGCGATCCGGCTATTGTGAATACCGCGCGCGAAATCGCGGGTACCGAAAAACTTCCCCTGAACCTGGCGCTAAAAATTAATGACTGGGTTCATAAAAATATACAGCCGGTTCCAACTGTGGCGCTGCCGCAAGCCGTGGAAGTCCTGAACACCAGGAAAGGTGATTGCAATGAATACACCGTGCTTTACACCGCGCTAGCCCGCGCGCTTGGCATCCCCGCGCGTATGAGGGCGGGGCTTGTTTACCAGAATGGCCGTTTTTTCTACCATGCATGGCCCGAAATTTACGCGGGCGGTCAGTGGGCGGGTATGGACCCGACTTTCGGCCAGGCGCCTGTGGACGCCACCCATATTCCTCTTGCCGAAGGCGACCTTGAAGAACAAGTCTCGCTCTCCAGCCAGATCGGCAGGATCAAAGTCATCGTTATGGAAACCAGTGAAGGAGAAGAAAATTCATGAGCGCCATCCTTGAACTCATTGACCTGAAAAAATCTTACGGAACCAAAGAAGCCGTAAAAGGCCTGAACCTGGAAATCCAGCCGGGTGAACTTTTTGTCTTCCTGGGGCCCAACGGCGCGGGCAAAACGACCACACTAAAAATGATCACCGGCCTGCTCAAACCCACTTCCGGAACCATCCGGATCAATGGCATCGACCGCCTGAAAAAACCCGCGGACGCCAAAAAGCTGATCAGCTTCGTGCCAGACGTTCCGTATGTTTACGACAAGCTTTCACCGGTTGAGCTGCTGCGCTTCATTGGAAAGCTTTATGAAATGGAACCGGCAGCTATCGAAAAAAAAAGCGAAGAGCTGCTGAAATTTTTTTCACTCTGGGACGTACGCGATGTGTTGATTGAAGAATTTTCCCACGGCATGAAACAGAAGGCCGTACTGTGCGCGGCCCTGCTCCACATCCCCAAGATCCTGATCCTGGACGAACCCATGGTAGGTCTGGATCCAGTCAGCATCAAAGGCTTCAAGGACTTTTTGAAGGAACAGTCGCGTCAGGGCCTGACCATTATCTTTTCAACACACACGCTTTCCACGGCAGAAGAGCTGGCAGACCGGATCGCCATCCTGAACAAGGGTGTATTTGCGGCGGTCGGCACGATGGAACAGCTTCGCGCGCAGTACCAGTCGCATGAAAATCTGGAAACCATGTTCATGAAACTCGTTAACCAGCAATGAGTCCTCTTTTCCTTTTATTTGAAATCAAAGCCGCGGTCATCCGTAATGATTTCAGACGGCTGATCAAGCGCTCACCCATTGAACTGTTCACGCTGGTGTTTTTCTTTGCCGCGGCCTGTACCGGTCTTTTTTTCTTTTTCTACCAGAGCTTCCGTTTTTTCCGCGGCCAGGAACCTTTCGGCCCCATCCTGATTGATGAAACCTTTTATCTTTTCAACTTCGCGCTTTTTGTGATGCTCCTGATCTCTTCCGGCGTTTCCGCTTACACATCATTGTTCCGCTCGGGTGAAGTCCCCTTTCTCCTGACAAGGCCTGTGGGCTGGACCGACATTTATTTCACCAAACTGACCGAAGCCTTATGGTACAGCTCCTGGTCCTTTATTTTCGTCACCGTGCCGTTCATGACGGCTTACGGCATGACCAAGCATGCTCCGTTCTGGTTCCCGGCCCAATGCCTGGCCTTCTATATTCCTTTCATCGTGCTGACCTCTTCACTGGGCACGCTGATTTCAACTCTGGTAGTCTGGCTTCTGCCCAGCCGGGGCCGGCGCATGGCGGCCTTCACCCTGTTGCTCGCGGGCATCTCAGGACTCTTCCTGCGCATGCAGCCACAAATCATCCAGGAGCAAGGCTCCATCGCGGGCATCATGAGCGGCTATCTTCCGCATATCGCGTTCGCCAAAAATCCGCTCCTGCCCTCCTCCTGGGTCACGCAGGGCATTCTCGCGGTCAGTCAGGTAGAAACCCAGAAAGTCCTCGACTGGCAGGACGGTTTTTTTTATTTCCTGCTCCTGCTTTCAAACACCCTTTTCTGGCTGACGCCTTCTTTCTCAGCGGCCAACCGCCTTTACCCGGCCGCCTACATGAACGCGCAGGACCACGCCGAGACCCGCAAACTGCGGCGCGCCCGCTTCACCCGGATTTTCGAAAAATTCTTCGACGCACTCCGCTGGCCCTCACGTCCGGGCCTTGCTTTCCTGGAAAAAGACATCAAGATATTCCTGCGAGACCCGGCGGAATGGTCCCAGCTGCTGATTTTCTTCGGCCTGCTGCTTCTTTATTTCATGAACCTGCGCAACATGCAGTTCCACGTCCTCAAAGATTTCTGGAAAAACCTGGTTTTTATTTTAAACACCATCGGGACTTTTATTGTGTTGTCGAGCTTCAGCAGGCGCTATGTTTT
>CAZKMJ010000157.1:4012-5857 GCA_964553835.1 uncultured bacterium | reverse complement strand
TGAAGCAAAGCAGGAGTTAGTGATCAGGGCCACGCAGAGCTTGAGCGAGAATTACCGCAGCAAGCCGCCAGTCAAGGTTTCGGAGAGTGTCAGTGGACGGGCGCTTTTGCAGAAAAAACCAGTTGTGGTCCGGGACGTTACGCAGGAGCCGGGATACAAATATAAGGAACTGGCTAAATCTGAACATTTAAAGTCCCTGGTTTGTGTTCCGCTTTTGATCAAAAACAAAGCTATCGGTGTTCTGAACTGTTACACCGAAAATGAGCGGGATTTTTCGAGCGAAGAAATGCAAACTTTGATGGGAGTTGCCACGCAGGCTGCTCTGGCGATTGAAAACACGAAGCTGCTGGCAGAAAAAGTTTTGGCGGTTGAAGAGCTTGAGACCCGGAAACGGGTGGAGCGCGCAAAGGGAATTTTAATGAAACAATACAAGATTGATGAAAACGAGGCGCACCGCATGCTCCAGAAAAGCAGTATGGAAAAGCGGATGCCAATCAAGCAGGTGGCAGACGCCGTGATCCTGGCGCAAGAACTGAAAAAATAATTTAGATAATTTTCCGGCTATGAAGTCGGAAATCGCAAAGCTGAACGATGGCGTTCAACGCAAAAAAACAAAGACGCGTTGAGCGCCATTTTTATTTAGGTTCAAATTAAAGAAGTTTCAAAACCATTTAACGTCCAAGGAGGATTCGCCCATGAGTCAGATGAAAAGGATAACAGGTTTCCTGGTCCTGATTTCTTTTTGCGTGACTCAGACTGCGCAGGCGGCGCCGCTGACACCCCCCGTCAGCACGCCGTCTGCCGCGGAGGCCCTGTTGACCAAAAATTTTCCTGCTTCACTGGGCCGTGTGAAATCATTTCATCAGGGAAAAGGCAGCGGTCTGATCATCCACATCCAGGACGCGCACGCAAACCTTGAAATTCAGCGTCATATCGCGCAGATCCTGCACTACTTCAGAGAGCGCCGCAATCTTCGCCTTGTGCATATCGAGGGTTCATCCGGTGAAATCTGGCACCGTCTACTTTCTTCATTTCCCGACAAAAAGGCGCGGACCATGACCGCTGATTATTTTTTAAATGAAGGCCTTGTGACAGGGCCTGAATATGAGGCGTTGACCGGTTCGCCCGGCCTTGTTCTGCAGGGCGTTGAGGACCCGGACCTCTATGACGCCAACCGTGACATTTTTTTGAAAGCCCTGACTTTACAGGAGAAAAATCTGCCCGGCCTTGCGCAGGTGCGCAAAAGAATGGAAGGAGAAGCTCGTTTTATTTTTCCGGAAAAATACCGCCGGCTGCTGGCGCTTAGAAAGGAATTCCATCAGGATGGGCAGCATTTCACGGACTATGTCAGGTTTCTGCGGGGGCTTCTGAAGGAAAACAGAATCAAGGTCCGGTTTAAAATGAACATGGGTATTTTTAATGAAATTCGCGCGGCAGAGAATAAATTGAAAGAAAAGCTTCTGGTAACGGCGGAAGCAAAGCAGCTGGATGAAAAATTTCGCGTCCTGGAAGTTTATGAAAAACTCTTCAGCCTTTCCTGGGCCAAGGAAGACGCTGAATATTTTTACGGGCACAGGCCATTTTTTGATAGCGCGGAATTTTCATTCCTGCGCCAGGACCTTCCGGTCATGGAGAATTTTTACGCGCTCGCCCTCAAACGCGACAATGCGCTGATCACGAACACGCTCGAGAGCATGAAAAAAAGGGGACAGAAAATATCCGCGCTTGTGACCGGCGGGTTTCATACGCCTGGCATTGAGAGGGCGCTAAAGGGCAGCGGGGTTTCCTACGCTGTCATTGTGCCTTCTGTGGGCGGGGATATTAATGAGGCCAGGGACCGTGAGA
>CAZKMJ010000157.1:0-4002 GCA_964553835.1 uncultured bacterium | reverse complement strand
ACTTGAAGGCCATGTCACTCGACGCGGCACCCCTGAGCGTGCTTTTAAAGCTTTCAGTCCAGGACCCTCGCTTTCAGCTCAACGCGCCTTCCGGCTTTGTAACAGTGGAAGCGGCGCAGAAAATCCCGGCCGGCGATTTCCGTTTTCGCGAGCTTGTCAGGGACCATCATATGGGGCTGATTTTAAGCGGTGTTATTCTCAATGCTGTCAATGCAGCCCGGCTGCGCGGCGCCGCGGGGAAGGTTTCTTTCATACCGGCTTTTGACTGGGAAAAACCCTTCACGCAGTTTTATGGCGCGGTCAACAGCGGACAGGCTGCTTATTATTCAGAAGGATCTTCGGGGGTTTTACTGACAGCTCCTTTCAGCCCGGAAGGATTGTCTGTTAAGGCTTACTGGCACCCGAAAAACAGGCGCGACAGCAACTGGCTGCTGCGGGCCGAAACACGGGTGCTGTTTCAGGACGGAGTGGCTGCT
The DNA here is from genome assembly GCA_964553835.1 of uncultured bacterium. Lineage (GTDB taxonomy): Bacteria > Omnitrophota > Omnitrophia > Omnitrophales > Aquincolibacteriaceae > CAYLPP01. The sequence continues at coordinate 3,526 of CAZKMJ010000157.1, read as the reverse complement.
GAAATCGCGATCGCGGGCCCGGACGAGCGTGGCATGCTTGAAACCAAGATGAGCATGAAAAAGAAAAAACAACCGTTGGCTGCTCGCTCGGAGGCCAGGGCAGGTGAAGACTTTTTGAAGTACGCGGAAAATGTCCACGCGCCCGAGCGCATGTCCGAGGACAAATTCCTTCTGGCTATGTCCGGCGCCGTTCCCGCGCTGCGCACTCAAATTTTGGACGCGTTCGCGGCCGAAGGCCTTACCCTTGGCAGCGTTCCGCTGATCCGGGCCCATTATGTGCTGGAAAGCGGCGAAAAAACCTCAGTCCTGCCAAAGGGCCAAAAGCCCGCGTCGCGTGTTTATCATTTTGTTTTCAATACACCGCAGGGCCGTAAAAATTTTGTGCTGGAGATCAAAAAACCGGCCCAACTGATCGAAGACGTGCGTGAAGCCCGGGCCAAGCCGGACCCGGCTAAGAAAATTGCCATGCACTGGAATTTTCGCGCGTATACGCCCGAGCTCAATAAGCTCGACACGCTTTTTCACAATTCCAAAGACAAGGATGGAAGGCCGCTTGGCACGGCAGGCGTTTTTGCCGCGCTGGGTGTGACGCTCAAGCCCTATTCCACTATTTATGTCACACAGGAAGCCGGGAAGCCTGTTTTCTCCCTGAGGCCTGAAACTGAACCGGAACCGGTGCTGCGGGTGCAAACCTCGAAAAAAGATGAAGCCCCCGATTTCCGAAAAGACAATAACAAGCCGACCGCGGTTTTTGATACTGAATTTATGGGCGAACCTTTTGTGCTGATTCTTTTTCTTTCTCCGTTCTGGGCCATGAAGCTTTTGCGCAAACTTGTTGCTGGCGGAAAAGAAGCTCTCAGGGCTTTTGGCATGCGCGGCGCCCAGCAGCTCGGGCTTCAGCTTTACGCGAGCATTACGGGAAAAAACGGCGCCGAGGAACTTTCAAAAAGCGGTACGAAACTAGAAGCCAAGCGTTCGGAAGTGCGCTGCGGTAATTATGTGGTCATGGGCCTGGATGGTTTCGATATCATGCTGACCATTTCAAAAAGAATGTTCCGCGCCATCAACACGCGCGGCGTCCAGTCCGCCGGCGTGCAGACGGACGTGGTAGACAAAAGGACCGGAAGCATCATGGTTGAAAGGTCCAAGGAATTTTTCTTTAAAGGTGAAGATCCCGAAGCCCCGCTTTACGACAGTCTGGAGAGTGGTGTGAGAGGGATGAGGTTTCCTGACGTTACGGACATCGGAGCGCACACCCGCTACGCGACTGTTGGTGAAGACGATGCCAATCCGCCCACGATCAAGCAGAACAGTGAAGGCGCGCATCCTCACGCGGTCCCGGGTTCCTTTCAGCCGCTGGTGCGCGTTGGCTCGGACGGAATTTTTACAGTCAGCCGGACTTATGTGGAGGATTCTTTCCAGTTTAACGGCGATTCCGACGGCATGAATTTCAGAAAGCCTGTTTTTTCGGGCTTCTGGTTCCATGGGCAAAAACTGGAAACAGGCCCCATCCGTGAATGGCTGACTAAAGTGCATTACATGGATCCCAAGGACCTCCCGGACGGCGACGCTCCACCGCACGCGCTTCTGGCCCATTTTTATCACACGCAAGGCAATTTCTTTAACTCTCTGAAGCTGGCTTACCAGCTGCGCAAGGCCAGAAGCCTCAATGAAATTCCTAAAAAGAAGGAGCTCGAGGCTTTGACCGAGCTTGCGGTCGCCAAGTTTAAAGAACTGGTCGACGCAAAAAAAATTCTGAGCGGTGGAACGGGGTTCCGGAACATGGAAACGGTGCCTGAAAACCAGCGCAGGGTGTTGGCGCTGGCTCTCGCGGAAGCGTTCCGGGAGCAGCCTTTTTTCACCGGTTGGAACCCCGCGGAAATAGGCCGCTTCATTCAGGAAACCGTTCATGTGTTTTTCCAGAACAATCTTCAAAACGCTGTTTTTGAAATCAAAAAGGGATTTTTCGGGACCATCGGCGGTGTTTACAAGAGCACGGTTGGCGTTACAAACAGCATCCAGGGACGGGTCATGTTCAGTTATGGTCAGCCGCTTTCATTTGCCGTGAGTGAAGACGGGCGGAAAATGGCCATCAGCTCCGAGCGAAAAGTCATTCAGGAAGGCGGCGGTCCGGAGAAATTTTTCCGCTGGCGCTATGACCTGCGTGACGCCATGGCTGACGTGGCGGTTGTTGGATATGAAACGAGCCCGGAAGGCTTGAAGCCGTATTTTACGATTTATACGGGCACTGAAAACCGGAGACTGACTGACGAAGAGTTGAATGATCCGAGAATCAGAAAAGATATGCATGACCCGGAGGTAGTCGACGAAATTCCGGTCCGTGACGCGAAGTTTTTAAGAAATCCCCTTGAATCCGAGGCCGCGCGTGTGGTGCAGGTGCTTGACCATATCCGCACCAACACCCGTAGAGACAGGGAAAAGCAGGCGGTGTTCCGGAGAATCGGCAGTCTTTATCTGCAGAAGCAGATTGAAGAAAGCATCCGGCTTGTTATCAAGGTCAATGAACGCCAGCTGCCCGCTGATATTGAAAAAGAAATTTGGAGCAAGGCGGGGGAGATCGTAAAAGGTTTGACCGGAAAAACCATGACGGAGCGCCAGGCGGTCGAAGAAATTTACGAGTTTGCCCGGAAAATGACGGCGGTTATTGTGGACCTTCAGTTCCCTTTGCCGGACGACACAACGCCGCTGGATTATCTCAAAACGTTTTTTGAAGCCGGCATCACCAGCATCGGTGATTTTTTTGCCAGGGTCCTTCATTCCAAAGACAGGCCTGATGCCCAGAAGCCCAAGCGGCTTGAAAAAGCCAAGCTCGACGTTCTGATCATCGGTACGGAGAAAAACTTTTTCGCGGGCTTTGAGCACGCCAAAAACCTGAAAAGAAACCATGGTCTGCGGACAAGGGCAAAACCGTCGGTAGACATTCTGCAGGAAGCCGACAATGCCTTGATGCGCGCCTACAAAGTCCTTGGCATTGACCTGAGCGACAAGGAAAAAGTCACGGCGGACGTTAAAAAACAGGTCGACCGGATTTTTCTCGAGGAATTTCGCAAGGCGCTTCGTATTGACGATCATACGGTGATCATTATCGCCACGGATTCCGGCGGCCAGACGCTGGACACTAAAATGGCCGCGGAGCTCATGGGCAGGGCTGTGCCGGAAGTTTTTTCCGTGACCGGCGGTAAAGACAATCTGATCACAGACCTGATTGGCAGAGAACGCAATATCAGCACAGACAACGGCTCGAGCCTTGAGGAGACCCACGCGGTGGCTTTCGCGGCTGTGAACCAGACTTTCGCGGAGCTGGAACTTTTTCTGGCGCATTTCGCGCTGGAAGTGGCGCCGGAAGGAAAAGTCGCCAAAGGGCCTTTTACGCCGGAGGAGCTGGGAATTCTTGAGGCCCGGATGGATGAGACCATTTATAAATCCGCCGCGGAGCTCTTGGGCTATACCGCGAGCGGCGCGGAAATCAAAAGCAAGGATTCCAAGCAGCTGCGGACTGTCGGCG
>CAZKMJ010000156.1:0-5863 GCA_964553835.1 uncultured bacterium | reverse complement strand
CGACAAACAGATCGTGCGCAACTACCTGCTGAACCTGAAGTGGAACCAGCAGCCACCTGCGCCTGTGCTTCCTGACGACGTGGTGGAAAAAACCAGCCAGGCCTACTGCGATGCTTACAAAAAGCTGACTGGAAAGGAACTTGCTTAATGTTTAAGGCGACCATTAACGTTACGCTGAAAAAATCCGTTCTTGATCCGCAGGGGCAGACCGTCCTGCACTCACTTGGCTCTCTTGGTTTTAAAGAAGCCAAGAACCTGCGCGTGGGAAAATTTTTTGAATTGTCGCTCGACGCCGAAAACCGCCAGAAAGCGGAAAGCCGGATCAAGGAAATGTGCGACAAGCTTTTGACCAATCCGGTCATTGAAGACTATACGTTTCATCTCCAGGAGGCCTGATTGAAGGCTGCGGTCATTGTTTTTCCGGGTTCCAACTGCGACACGGACTGCTTCCATGTTCTCCGTGACGTCATGAAAGTCCCGGTAGAATTTGTCTGGCACAAAGAGGGCAATCTTCCGAAAGTCGATCTGGTCGTCCTTCCTGGCGGCTTCAGCTACGGTGATTACCTGCGTACCGGCGCGATCGCGCGTTTTTCCCCGGCCATGGAATCCGTTCGGCGGCACGCGGCTGAAGGCAGGCCGGTCATCGGTATCTGCAATGGTTTCCAGATCCTGCTGGAAGCGGGGCTTTTACCCGGCGCTATGCTGCGTAACAAAACACTTTCTTTCATTTCCAAGTTCACGCCCATCCGTTGTGAAAATAATTCCACCATTTTTACCAAAAAACTCAAGAAGGGCGAGGTCCTGGACATTCCTATCGCGCACGGTGAGGGGAATTATTTCTGCGATGATGAAACTTTGAAAAAACTTCAGGACAAAAATCAGATCGTGTTCCGTTATTCCTCGATCGATGGGAAGCTGGGCGAAGAATTCAACCCGAACGGCTCCAAAGACAATATCGCGGGCATCATCAATGAAAAAGGCAATGTCATGGGCATGATGCCGCACCCGGAGCGCGCCAGTGAGGACATTCTTTCCGGCCATGACGGTAAAAAAATCTGGGAAAGCCTTTTGAGTGTTTAAAAATGACTATGACCATGACTGAGCCCAAAATCACAAAAGAGTTGATCGCCAAGCACGGGATTACGCCCGAAGAATACGAGAAGATCAAAGGTATTCTGGGGCGGGAGCCGAACATTACCGAGCTTGGTATGTTCAGCGTCATGTGGAGCGAACACTGCTCCTATAAAAATTCCAAGCCCATTCTGAAGCTTTTCCCGACTTCCGGAGCCAAGCTGCTTGTGAAGGCCGGGGAAGAAAACGCGGGAATCATCGACATCGGTGAAGGCAAGGCCATCTGCTTCAAGATTGAAAGCCACAACCATCCGTCGGCCATCGAGCCCTTCCAGGGCGCGGCGACGGGCGTGGGCGGTATCATGCGTGACATTTTTACCATGGGCGCGCGGCCGATCCTTTCCATGAATTCTCTTCGCTTTGGCTCGCTGGATTCCGGTGACGCGGCCACGACCAAGCGTCTTTTCAAAGGCGTGGTGTCCGGTATTTCGCATTACGGAAACTGCATGGGTGTTCCGACCGTGGGCGGTGAAATTTATTTCCACCCTTCGTATGAAGGCAATCCGCTGGTCAATGCCATGTGCCTTGGTCTTGTGGATTCCAAAGATATTGTTAAGGGCAAGGCTGCTGGTACGGGCAATCCTGTTTATTATGTGGGATCTGCTACAGGCCGCGATGGTCTGGGCGGCGCGGCATTCGCTTCCCGCGAACTCACCGAAGAAAGCCAGACCGACCGTCCCGCTGTCCAGGTGGGCGATCCGTTCATGGAAAAACTTCTGCTGGAAGCCTGCCTGGAACTGATCAAGACTGACGCTCTTGTCGGCATGCAGGACATGGGCGCGGCCGGGTTGACCTGCTCGACCTGTGAAACCGCTGCCCGCGGCTCCACGGGTATTGAAATTGATCTGGCCAAAGTGCCGCTGCGTGAAACGGGCATGATCCCGTATGAAATCATGCTTTCCGAATCGCAGGAACGGATGCTGATCATTGCCAAGAAGGGCAAAGAAAAGATTGTTGAAGATATTTTCAAGAAATGGGACCTGCACGCGGTCCAGATTGGTGAGGTCAAGGACGGCAATCTTATGCGAGTGCTTGAAAACGGCAAGCTGGTCGCGGAAATCCCGGCCAAGGCGCTTGCGGATGACGGCCCCATTTATGTCCGCGAAGAAAAACTACCGGATTACCTGAAAGAAGCGCAGAAGCTTGACCTGAAATCCATCGCCGAGCCAAAAGATTTTAACAGTGTGCTGAAAAAACTTCTGAACCATCCAACGCTGGCTTCGAAAGCCTGGGTATGGCAGCAGTATGATCACATGGTCCGCACGGACACGGTTTTTTATCCCGGTCATGATGCGGCACTCGTGCGCATCAAGGGCACCAACAAAGGCATCGCGGTTTCAACCGACTGCAACAGTCTGTATTGCTATCTTGACCCGTTTGAAGGCGGCAAGATCGCGGTCGCGGAGTCAGTTCGTAATGTGGTTTGCTCCGGCGCGGTACCGCTTGGCATCACCAACTGTTTGAATTTCGGAAATCCCATGAAGCCGGAAGTGTTCTGGCAGTTCCATCAGGCCGTGCTTGGCATGAGTGAAGCCTGCCGCGCGCTCCAGACCCCTGTGACCGGCGGCAATGTCAGCTTTTACAATGAAAGCCCCACGGCCGCGATTTTTCCCACGCCCACGGTTGGAGCGGTTGGACTGATTGAAAATATCGGCAACCGGGTCCCTTCCTTTTTCCAGCATGAAGATGATTTGATTTTCCAGCTGGGCGAAACCTTTGATGAGATCGGCGGCAGCCATTACCTCATGATTGAACATAAACTCGAAAAGGGCCTGCCTCCGAGGCTGGACCTCAACCGTGAAACCGCGCTGCATAAAACCATTCTGGAGCTGGCCGGGCAGGGCATCCTTTCCTCCTGCCATGATCTGTCAGAAGGCGGCCTCGCGGTCACGCTCGCCGAATCCTGCATGGGTTCCGGTATGGGCGCGGTGGTGGACCATCTTGACCTGCAGAAAAATTATGCAGGCCTGCGTAAAGATTCCGTTTATTTTGGTGAAAGCCAGTCACGTGTCATCGTTTCCGTCAAACCTGAGCACAAGGAAGCGGTGCTCAAGGCCGCGCTGAAGAATGGCGTGCCTGCGGCGCAGATCGGAAAAACCGGCGGTAAACAACTTGTGATCGAAGAGAGAATTTCCCTTGGCGTGGCGGACCTTAAAAAAATCTATGATGCCGCCATTCCGGAAAGAATGAAATCATGAGCGATGAAAACGTAAAAGACCATTGCGGTGTATTCGGGATCTTCAACCATCCTGAAGCCGCGCGGATGACTTATCTGGGCCTTTTCGCTCTCCAGCACCGCGGGGAAGAAGCGGCCGGCATCTGCACCTCGGATGGCACGGACCTGCACCTTGCAAAAGGCGTTGGCCAGGTCGGCGATGTTTTCAATGAGACCGAGCTCGCCAAGCTTCCCGGTAAGAGCGCGATTGGACATGTGCGTTATTCCACCACGGGTTCTTCGACTGTCCTGAACGCCCAGCCGTACAAGGCTGATTATTCACGCGGGCAGGTCGCGGTGGCGCATAATGGCAATCTGGTCAACGCACAGATCCTGCGTGCCCAGCTTGAAGCTTACGGTTCTATTTTCAGGAGCACTTCCGACACTGAGATTTTTCTTCATCTCATGGCCAAGCCCTCCTACCGCAATGCGGAAGAATCAGTCATTGGTGCCGTCAAACGCGCTGAAGGCGCTTTCTGTCTTGTGATCCTGACTGAAAAACAGCTGTTCGCGGTGCGTGACCCGCATGGGTTCCGGCCGCTTTGCCTTGGAAAAATCGGGCGCTCGTATGTGGTGGCCTCCGAAACATGCGCGTTTGACTTGACGGAAGCGGATTATGTCCGCGAAATTGCGCCGGGTGAGGTGGTTGTCATTGATGAAAACGGCGCCCGCAGCTATTTCCCGTTCAAGGAAGTGGGGGAATTCAAGAAAGCCAGTTGCATTTTTGAGCATGTGTATTTTGCGAGGCCGGATTCCACGGTTTTCGGAGACAATGTGGGCCTGGTGCGTGAAAGGCTTGGCCGCCAGCTCGCAAAAGAACATCCGGCAAAGGCCGACATCGTGATTGCGGTCCCGGACTCCGGCAATTTCGCGGCCATGGGTTTCGCCAAAGAATCAGGCGTTCCACTTGGCATCGGTTTCACTCGTAATCACTACATCGGGCGCACGTTCATCAGCCCGTCACAAGCTTCCCGTACGCTCAAAGTGAAAATCAAATTGAATCCTATCAAGGAAGTGGTGGAAGGCAAGCGCGTGGTCGTTGTGGATGATTCCATTGTGCGCGGCAATACAGCGCGTTCCCGTGTCAAGCTTCTCCGCAAAGCAGGCGCCAGAGAAGTTCACATGCGTATCAGTTGCCCGCCGCATGTTTCGCCCTGCTACTACGGAATCGATTTTCCTTCAAAGGCAGAGTTGCTTGCATGCAATAACACCATGGAAGAAATTAAAAAATTCCTGGATGTCGACAGCATTGGTTATTTGAGTCTCGACGGCATGTTGGGCGCTACCACTCTGCCGCCCGCGTCATTTTGTTCGGCCTGTTTTTCCGGAAATTATCCCACCGCGGTTACGGACGATTACGACAAGCTCAAGCTTGAAAGAAAGCGCTGTTAGGCATTTTTTTATAACTCCTTTGGTTTCAATCCTTTAAGCCTGTAATTTTCTTTCCCCCTCTATAGAAACCCGGAGGAAAAGCTGTTATCTTTAAATATAGACTTTTTAAAAGTCTAAAATGAAGAAAATTGACTCTATGAAACTAACACTCAAACGCATCGTGGCGGGGTGTGTCGCCGTGTGTTTTCTCTTCACGGGCACGCCCAGTTTGCCTGCTGCTCCCGCATCCCCGGGCGTGGAAAAGAAAAATCTGCCCGCTGACCTTTTAAAAATTTCCGTTCCCCCGGAATTTGGCAAGATCGAAAATATATGGCAGGGCGATCCCAGTCAGCCGGTTGCCATCCTGGTCCAGGACGCGCACGCTATTCCAGAGGCCCAGCGGAATATTGAGGGAATTCTGAATTTTTTACAGACTGAGTACGGACTGCCGTTTATCGCGGTTGAAGGCGCGGCTGGTCCTTTTGACGCGCGCATGTTCCGCAGCTTTCCTGATCGCGATTTCCTTCAAGATGCTTTTAAGCCTTATCGTGAAGCCGGAGAATTGACCGGAACAGCCGCCTCGGCTTATTTCGGGCCGGGCACAGCGGAATTTCTGGGCATTGAAGACTGGGGCCTGTATGAACAGGGGTTCGCTCTTTTTCGGGCGGCCATGGAAAGCGGCCCTGTCATAAAGCAGCTTGAGCAGGCAGCAGAGGAAATACGCAAAAATAAAAAGCAGGTATTTTCTTCCCGGCTTTTCGATGCGGACCAGGCGCTGGAAAGTTTTGAGGAAAATAAAAAGGAAATCCTGGAAGTTTTAAAACTGTTGTCCGCGCTTCGCAAGCCGCCACAAGGTTCTTCTATTGAGCTGGTGATGAAAGAAGACCTTGAGAGCAATGAGGGTTTTGAGCTGGAAATTCAAAAAGCCGCCACGGAGGTCCGCAAATCCCTGAAGTCCTCGTCAGAAGAAAAGATTTTCAATGAAAAATCCCAGGCCTGGAAAACCGGCTCCCTATCGGCCGCCTCATTTGGGCTGGAGCTGCAAAAGCTCAAACCGGGTCTTGCCGTTTCCGGAAAGCTTTCCTCCCAGATGATGTCTCGCCGCAGGCTTGAAGAGCTCGAAGGTACCCGGTTTTTCCAGGAATT
>CAZKMJ010000155.1:0-5942 GCA_964553835.1 uncultured bacterium | reverse complement strand
AAGCAGGTCCTGCCAGTGCTTAGTCGGTGACAGTCTGGTTGTATTGGAAACCACGACCCAGCTTTCTTCAGGGACCTCACGGAGCGTTCTGGCCAGATGGGAATCCTCGAGCGCTGCTTTGGGCAGGAAACCAAGATGAAGAAGGGTTGAAGTCCCTTTCGCAAATAGATCCCTCTTCTCTTTATCCTTGATAATATGAATGCCAGCTTCTTCGGCCGCCTTCCATTTTTCCTCCAGATATTTACCCCAATCCTCTTCTTTGACCCCGTAAGCGTCTTCATAATGCGAATAATATTCGGGGGCCTTCAATTCAATTCCGGTAAAAGAAGCTTCCGCCGCAAGCCAGGAAGGCCGCTGTTTTGAACTTTTGAGGGCCATGAGCCAGGACAAGTCCGCGGCGCCGTAATCAAAGAGCGCGCTGATTTTGGTTTCGATGCCAAGAACAGTCTGCAGCGGCGGCGCCATCCGCAGCTCGGAGCGGGATGAAACTTTTTTCCGCCCAAGCATCAAATACGCGTCCGCGGAAGTGCGCTCCACTTCTCCGTCATAGTTCAGGGTCACGACCATATTTCCAACCACGGAGCTGGCATCGATACCCAGGAACACTTCAGGCGCCATGACCTGCTGTTCAAAAGGAACAACATCCGTCCGTTTGAAAAACAGGACGGTCCCAGGCTCAAGCCTTTCAACCGCCGTCAAGTCCCGCAGCGACAGCTCTGCGGGTTTTTCAGCGAGATCTTTCAAATCGGTCAGCATCCTTGCGAAACCCGCTGTTTTTTGAAAATCAGGCAGCCTTCTCTGAGCTTCCAGGTAAGCCTCCCCTTTGGGGAAATAAGGTGCAAGCTGCGCGCTCCAATCCGCGGCGGTCTTTTTGATGCCCGCGATTTTTTCACCCGCGTTCCGGAGTTCGGAGCGGACCGATTTTTTATAAATGCCGGTCACAGGGTCCTGGGCCCATTTCTCGTACCGCTGGTCCCGCGTTTCCAGGACCGACAGGTCCATCTTGCTGAACCGGAATTGATCCGCCATGGCAGTCCCGGTGATTTCAGTTTTTCCGTCCACAGCCTTAAGCGATTTCAGTATTTCCCTTGCCGGCCCTGTCCACACAGGATTGTTGGACCGGAAAGCGACCTGATAAAAGTCATTGCCCACGGGGACTACAAAAAATTCTACGCCAAGTCCCTCCTTTTCACGGGATTGCAGGGAAAGCCGGAGCTGATGGCTAAAATGAGTTGTTTTCCCAGGCGTAAAGAACGTCCTTCTTTCATCAATGTCATTGCGGTCGGTATGAATGAGCGAAAGATCATAGCCGCGGGGGAAAAAGGCCTGGACCCCGCTGTCGCTCCTGCCGGCCCTTCTGTCCACAACCGTAAAGAGCGCATAAACCGGCTTTGCGCCATCCTCCAGGCGGACCAGCGCCTGTTCGCCCGCCCTGAGACGGAAAGTATTGAGAGTTGAAACCTGAGCTTCCGGTTTTACGGATTTCCGCTCCGCCCATATAATTTTTTGATTATTCACGAGGCGGTATTCTTCTTTTCCCGGCAGTTTCAGGCCGTGAGGATATTCCGCCCGGACATACGCCATCAGTTTTTGCTGCACGTCCGCGCTTTGCCTTTCTTCCGGAGGCAGCATCGCTAACGCCATCAGGAAAACAGGCTCAGGGCGGGTTTCGATATGATCAACCTCGAAATGCTCGACCTCAACCTGAAAACCCTGTGCCTGCATAAAATTTTCGATGTTCCAAACGCTGTGTGGGTCCTGGACCGGATGAAACATGAATCTTTGGCGTAAATGAGCAATAGAATCCGGGCCCGGGTGCTCAAGATCATTAATCACAAAAATAAAGCGCCCATCGCCTGCCGGCAAATAGCCTGTGGCATCACCCATCGCGCGCACCCGGTCGCTGATATAGGGCGAATAAAAACTGTGCGAAGCCAGGACCGTGTCCGCGACGACACCGGCGGGAAGCCTCGGCATTTGCCGGAAGAAATTCGCGTCGTAGACAGTCAATCGCTTCGGGTCAAAATTTTCCCTGAGATGCTTCGTTAAATTAGTGTCCGTTTCCACCCCGTAAACGTGCCCGAAAAATTTAAACAACTCTTCCAGGAGCCTGCCGGGGCCTGTGCCGAGGTCCACCAGGATTTTTGATGCAAGGTCGCCCGTCGAGCGGCGGGTCAATCCTGCCGAAAGGCGCTTGGCAGTCTCTGCCTTTTCAGCTCTCATCAATGTATTGAGCGCTCCGCCAATGTTGTATTGAACTTCAAAATTCAACCGGGCCCCTCGCTTGAGGAAAGGATCGTCGCCCTTGATAAGCAATCTGCCGTTAGAATCGGTAATCGTCAGGATCCTGGCCCTGGATAAAAGCATATCGTCGGTGCGCTTGAAATACTCGCTGAGCCTTGCGACGACTTGAGACTTATAAGAATCTCTCGTGACTGCGACTTGAAAACGCGCAATGCCGGGCCTGTCGGGAAAAACTTGCGGATATCCCTCTATCTTAAAGTTCTTTTTGCTGCGCGCTTCGGAACGCGCCAGATTGTGCCGGAGGCGGGCGAAAATATAGCGGTATATTTTCTTTTCATCCAAAACGTAGCTACTGCCTTCATAAATGACGTTTCTGCGGTACCAGCCCTTCACTTCTTTAAGGATTTTCTCTGTTTTTACAAGCTGCTCCGCCCAGTAATCGGTTGCTCCTATACGCAAACTTCCACGGGGAGCTTCGAAATTCATTTCAAAAGGGAGCGGCAAAGGCGACTGATAGAAATTTTCTTTTCTCTCTTTTCCTGCCTGCAGGATCCTGTAATAAGCCGCCAGGTCCAGAAGACGGGCGCTGTAATCATGCCTGCGGCCGACCATCAGGTCCGCGACCGTAATTTTTTCCGCGATGGCTTTAAGATACTCGCGTACCCGCACGTAAGCATCTTCGTACTCTGCCCTTACAAGATCAGCACCGGAAATTTTCAGAAAGACATCGTCAAGAATTTGAAACCGTCCGGGTCCGGCCGTAGCTTCCTCATCCGCCATCATCTGGGTAAGAATTTCAATGGCAACCGCCTTCGCCTCCCGCTTTGAATCCTCGGTTCCCTCTCTCAGGAGGTCATCAAGATTCCGCATCTGAAAGGTCAATGCCGTCAGGAGGTCTTCAAAATCCACATCATTGCCGCGCCGGAGACTTTGAAATGCCGCCAGATTTTTCTCCAGAAGAACCGCCTCATCCGGCACCTGGTTGGCCGCGCCTTTATAGTATGTTTGAAGTACGGGCGCGTATCGCGTGTCGATCCACGTGAAACGCGGCCTTCCGTAGGCCTTGCTCATATGCCCTGCCACAGTCAGGCCGCCGATCCTGCCCGCGGCCAGGCGAAGCTTCGGATTTTTGAAGTTTTTGATCCTCCGGGTCATACGGCTGTACGGGTCTTTAAAACCAGGCTGTGACGACGCAAGTGTGAGGAGAGTCTCCGGCCCGGAAATAAACGGATACAACTTTGATAACAGACCGCCCAGGATTTCAAGGTTTTGATCGGCGTCTCCCTGGTCCCAGATGCGCAGGGATGTCAGGGTCAGAAGGTATAAAAGATAATAATCAAAAACCAGCGGCAATTTTTCACGGATTTCCTCCGGATGAATTTCACCTTTGGAAACCTGGAGCATCAAAGCATCGATCAGCAGCAGGGCTGGATTGAGTCCGCGCGGGTCGTCAACCATAAACCCATCGAGAAGCGCCTGCGCGTAGAGCTCATCAAAAATAAGGGTCGCACTGGTTTTACCATTCTTTGTTTCGAATTCATTGGTCTCCATTTGAACACGCAATTTTTCCAAGGTGTCCAGGACTCCGGCTTTGCTTACACTTTCAGCAGGAAGTGCCGCGGCAAGAATTTCCTTTTTCATCGCAAGGAACTGCAAAAATGTTTCCCCGGCCCGCGCGAAAAGTTTATCCACCGGAACTTTTCCACGGTCACGCACGGCTGGAATGACTTGCTCAAAATAAATAGCCCGCAGCTCGCGGTTCAGCGCATCCAGGCCGGAATCTCCCCAGGGCCGCGGCATGTAGGCTTCCATCAAAACCGTGTGCCAGTCCTCTTCGGGCCGGAGGGCGCCGCTATTGCTGGCACTGCCCATTTCCGCAAATTGAACGCTGCTTTTTCCGTCGGGAGACTGGTGGATATAAATGCTGTTCTGTTTGTAATTTCCCTCTTTCCAGCGATATTCGTAAGGATCAATAAGGGGGTTCCGGAAAATCAGTCCCAATTGGTCACGCCTGCCGAAAGCAGCCGCGACCGCTTTCAGGACCTCCGGAGTCATCGGCGCTTGGCCCAGCGGCATACCTTCGGGTGCCACACTAACCATATGCAGGGCTCCATCTTTCATGAACGACATAGCCGGTTTGGCCAATCCATTTTCCGCTGCCTTGTTAAGCCCCTCGACTTCTTCCCGAATGGATTCATTCAGATCCTTGCTTGGAGGAACATATTTTGTGACAAAAAAAGTCAGCGGTGAACCGTTTCCGAATTGAATCGAGTAGGTCTCCTTCCAGCGTTCGGCGGTTGCATAACCTAAAAATCCTCCGCTTGTTCTCCTTTGGCTGATCTCAAGAGGTTTTCTTTCGAATGCGGTAATGGCCTCCACACCTGCTTCCGGAACTCCCGCCGCTTTGGCAAGAAACGCCAGCATGTCCTGCGTATTCCAGTAAAATGCTCGCTCGAAATTGTCTGCCGGAGTGTTTGCGCGCATTTCCGAGCGCGGCCGCAGCGGTTCCAGATCACCCCACTCCAGGCTGATGACCACAAGGACTTGTTCACGGTCCGTGTCCGGAGTGTCATAAATGATCTGTCCGGGTCGTCCCGCTTCTTTCCATGCCTTCTGCCAATCCGCGACCAGATTCTCGCCAAAGAAATGATAATCCTTGTCAGGGAAACCCATCATGGCACTCTTGAAACTCCGTGACTGGAACCATTTCAAAAACCCCCAGATGATCCACCTGCTGTAGCCCGGAATGGGCTCACAGTTGAAACGCTCAATCACGCCGGAAATACCGTCTGAATTAATACGGAAAACCCGTTCCGCGCCTGCCAGTTTTTTCAGGGCCTCGCTTCCTTCAAGCTGGCTCTTTAAAATCAGTTTTCCTGAAAGGCTGACGCGGTCCGATTGCGTGATTTCAATGTGGTCGACAACGTTTTCAAGAGGCGTTCCGGCGATCCACCTCTTGTACAGGACCTGCTCCGGAGTTAATCCCTTGGACGGCCCGACCAGAAGCGACTGCGTGTAGATGCCGCGAGCTTCAGAGCGGTTGCTGTCGCGAAGATTTTTAAGCTTCTGCCCCACCCACATGCTTCCAGGCATCAGGACTGATGTCTTATCCCAGTAATCCATGTATTGCTGTCCAAAACGCCATTTCAACTCATAAAATTCCAAATAAATCCTCCAACCGATCCAGGTACTGAAACTCAAGAAAAGGCCCGCGCTGAAAAAACCTGGAAATTGCACCGCAAGCCCGGTCGCGGCGATCAGCTTCAGTAAATAAATCGGATGCTGAACATAGCGGAAAATACCGCCCGTCATAAGTTTTTCTGACGCGAACGAATTGCCGATGACCCCGGTAAAAACGAGTCCCGCAAGCCAGCCAAAAACCCAGTAAGCATCCGCCATGCTCGCAATGTTGCCAGAGGAAAGGAATCCAAAAAGGAAAACTGCGAAAAAAATCCTGTGAAACCGCGTGACAACTTCCGAATCCCACCAGCGTAATCGTTTAAATTCCTGGTATTCAGGATTATTATCGCTGTAAAGCCTTTGGAGCTCTTCCAAATCCTCGCTTCTCATTTCGCTGCGAGCGGCCAGGATAGTTTCAGCCTCACGAAGCTGTTCGGGAGTGTTGATGTTCAGAACCACGTCTTTTGCTGCGGGCGTATAAAGCCTCATGAAACCGCCGCGGATCAGGAAACGGCGCA
>CAZKMJ010000154.1:4117-5951 GCA_964553835.1 uncultured bacterium | reverse complement strand
CTTGATGACAAAATCGATCGGAACAATATTGAAAGAATTGTCCGGCCGGGTCGGCAGCTTGGTGATAATCCCGTGTGCGAAAAGCTTGATGAACGGATAAATAACGTTAAATTCGGAAACTTCACCGGTCTGGGAATTGCCCACCACAATGCTGGGGCGGAAAATCGTGACTGGAAGTCCCTGCGCCAGCGCTTCACGCACCTTGCCTTCGGCAGCGTACTTGCTGGATTCATAAAAATTGGCGTGCGCGGGCTTGGCCGGAAGACCGTCTTCCTTGGCGTGATAAGTCTGGCGGCTTCCGGAAACATAAGCGGTGGAAAAATAAAAAAAGCGTTCAAGCTTGCCGTTTTTGCGCAGGTCCCAGGCCATTTTCAGAGCTTCCTGAGTGCCGCCGAAATTAATGCGGTTGCAGTCTTCTTCTGTGCCGTTCAGGGAGGTCAGCGCGGCAATATGATAAAACTCGGTCACACGCTCACGCAATTCCTGGATCATATCTTCAGAAAGACCAAGGTTTGGAAGCGTGATGTCCCCTTCCAGAACTTCTACGCGCGTCGCCAGCTCATTTTCACGGCCGAAAGCGGAAAGGATTTTGCGCATGCGGTCCCAGTGAGACAACCGGTTGGAACGGCGCACCAGCAGATAAAGTTTTTCATTGCCGTTTTCAAGAAGGTCACGGACAAATTCCTTGCCGAGCGTTCCGGTAACACCTGTAACAAAAAGGGACTTAGTTTTCATAATGTTTGAGCGCCAGACATATGTTTTGGCCTCCAAAGCCGAAGGAATTGGACAGCGCGACTTTCACTTCGGCTTCACGGGCATGGTTTGGGACATAATCCAGATCGCAGTCCGGATCCGGTTCTTCATAGTTAATTGTGGGCGGTATCAGCCTGTCCCTCATGGTCAGAAGGCAGGCTATCGCTTCCACCACTCCCGCAGCCGCGATCATATGGCCCAGCATGGACTTGATGGAACTTACCGGCGTCTTATACGCGTGTTTTCCGAGCGCTTGCTTGATCACACGAGTCTCTACGGCGTCATTGACGTGAGTGGATGTTCCGTGCGCGTTAACATAATCGACGTCCTCAGGGAGCAGGTTGCCTTTTTCCATGGCAATCTGCATGGCCCGTGTAGCGCTGGTGCCTTCAGGGTCCATGTCAGTCAGGCGGTAAGCGTCCGCCGTGGAGCCGTACCCCACGATTTCACCGTAAATCTGCGCGTTACGTTTGATGGCATGGGACATTTCTTCCAGGATGAGCACGCCCGCGCCTTCGGCCAGCACAAAACCATCTCGTTTTTTATCAAAAGGACGGGAGGCTTTTTCAGGTTCATTATTGCGAGTGGAAAGCGCGGTCAGAAGGCTGAAGCCAGCGACACCCAGCGGATAAATCATGGAATGCGAACCGCCGGACATGACAATGTCCGCGTCTCCGCGGCGAATCCATTCAAAGGCTTCACCGATGGCCTGAGAAGAAGCGGCGCAGGCGGTCAAGCAATTGGAAACCGGGCCGCGGATGTCAAAGCGCCGGGCAAGATGGGTCACGGTCATGAAAGGCTGGGACTCCAGCTCTTTCATTCCGCTCATGCGGCTCTTTGCGCTTTCAATATAAAGATTTTTGTCCACGGTGGAACCGCTGTTGGCCGCCGCGAAAGAATTGGTCACAGTGTCCACAAAAGAGCCGAAATCAATGCCGCTGTCCCCCGCGCCGAAATAAATCCCGAAACGTTCCGGGTCAACATTGAAAGGCTTGAGGTGGGAATCCTTAAAAGCTTCTTCCGCGGCCTGCAGCGCGAAAAACGTGCTGCGCGTGGCATCTTCAAGTGAAGGGTCGCGTTT
>CAZKMJ010000154.1:0-4107 GCA_964553835.1 uncultured bacterium | reverse complement strand
CAGGACAAGGCCGCCGAGGCCCTGGCCGCCCTGGATCAGACGGTCGAAGTCCGCGTCGCTGCCCAGCGCGGGATCGCGCTTGAGCCATTTATCGAAATCAAAATTTTTAACTTGCCCTGCAATGCGGGTGGGAAATTCTCCGGAGTCAAAAAGATTAATGGGCGTGATGCCCGAGCGGCCCGTCAAAAGACCGGACCAGGTTTCACGCACGCTTAAACCAAGCGGCGTAATAGCTCCAATACCTGTTACAACGACACGCCTGTTCATGCTTTCCTCAAAACCAGGGACGCGTTTTGTCCCCCGAAACCAAATGAATTCAAAATCATCCTGCGCACCTGAAAAGATTCAGGCTTTCCTTTCACAAAAGGAAGATCGCAATCTTTGTCAGGCGTCTGAAAATTCGCGAGCGGCGGCACAACGCCTTCGTGAAGCGACAACGCGGCCGCACCCAACTCCACCCCGCCAGAGCCATAGACAAGATGACCGGTGATCGGCTTGACGCCTGTAACTTTTAAATCGCGTAAAGAATTTTCAAAAACAGATTCCACCGCACGGGCCTCATTGATATCTTCCTGCGGAACACCGCTGCCGTTGGCCATCAGAAAATCAATTTCATCCGCGTTGACCTGCGCGTCGGCAAGAGCGCGCGTCATGGCGTAGCGTTTACCGTTAAAATCGTCGGTGGCATGAAGATCGTGATTGTAATCGGAAGCGGAACCGTAGCCCATGATTTCGCCGTAAATGCGCGCGCCGCGCTTTTTGGCGTGGTCCCATTCTTCCAGGACCACCAGGCCCGCGCCTTCACCAAGGGTGATGCCATCATGGCGCTTGTCAAAAGGCCGGTAGGAATCCTGTGTGGTCTGCTCAGAAAGAAGGCCCAGAAGTTGAAAACGGGAAATCCCCATGGCATTGAGTTTCGAATCCGTGCTGCCGGCAATCATGACGTCCGCGTCGCCGCGCTGAATAACTTTGAAAGCCTCGCCAATGGCCTGCGCGCCAGCGGCAGAAGAAGTGGTCACAGTGTTGCTCGGGCCGCGCAGCCCGTGAGCCATGGAAATATGGCAGGCCGGCATGTTCGGAAGATATTTCAGGAACCAGAGCGGGAAAAGCGAGCGGATGCCATCGGAGCCGAACTTGTCCATGCTGAACTTGCCGTCCGCGCCAACCGCGGCCTTGATACCCACCGCGATCTCATCCAGATCATTGTTGATAATCCCGGTGCCCAGTGAAATGCCAAAACGCGTGCGGTCTGTTTCCTCGATTTTAACACCGGAGTCCTGCACTGCCAGGTGGCTTGCCGCAAGTGCCAGCTGGATTTCACGTGACATAACTTTAAGAGACTTGCGCTGCTTGATGTATTCGGTGGGGTCAAAATTTTTGATCTCGCCGCCAAACTTGTAGGTGAAATCTTCAGCAGGAAAGGAAGAAAGACGTTCGATTGCGGACTGTCCGGAGGTCACGGCCTTCCAGTAAGCCTGCCAGCCCTGGCCGCACGGCGTAAGAATTCCAAGACCAGTGATCGCTACGCGCCGCACGCTCATTTTTGAATTTTGCTCCGGATCTGAAAATGGTTCATGAATGCATCGTGAAACGTTATGGATTTTGTGCTGCCAGGCACCAGATGTCCGACGTTCATCAAAAGAAAACGCCCCTTTGCCACCCGGCCCTTAAGATTTCTGATTTCTGCTTCAAGCCATCCGCCTTCCGGCCTGATTTCACCGGACGCTTCAATTTCAATGGCTTCACCCGGGACCAGCTCCGGCTCAAACACCGCGGACTCGATCTTGGCAAAAATCAGATCTTCGGCAAAATCTTTTTCCGCGCCGATCAAAAGCGCGCCGGTCTGCGCCATCATTTCAATCATCAGGAATTCCGGACTAACTTCAACTTCCGGAACGCGGCTTCGGGCCAGGGCCCGTTTTTGCCGCTCCACTTCAACAACTTCGTCCAGGACAAGCCAGCGCATTTAAGGTTTCCAGATGATGACTTGGGCACCCGCAAGGCCGGACCGGGTAAAAAAACGGCCCGCAACCTGGGCTCCCTTGGGCAGAAAGGGGCATTCTACACGAAAACCGCTCCCTTGGGAACCCTTAACCTCAATAGCTTTAAAGCCTTCCATGCCCATCCAGGAACGGCCGAGGGCCTTAAAAACGGCTTCCTTGGCGGCAAACAGGCGTGCCATGCGCGCGGGAGAGATTTTTTTTCGGGAAGAAGAGGGATCCAGGAGCCGGACGGCCCTGTCCCCGTGCTGTTCGATGAAGCGCTTCATGCGCGGGACGGAAATTAAATCAATTCCGATCCCGTGCAGGCGCAATACTTAGACCTTCTTGGTGAGGCGGTCCTGAATGTAATTCATGACCATCTGGACCGTAAAGTAGTCCGAAAGCTTGGAGACCTGAGGGTCCTTGCTGAAACCATCCACATCAAGATAAGGCACCTTGGCCTTAAGTTCAGCCAGACCTTCCGGAGTGACGCGCCCTTCCTTCACGAAGCGGTCGTCATTTAGAAGCGACGCCGGAAAAAGATCGCCGCTGGGGATCTTGATGTCGAACGTTTTTTCGAGGCGGAAAATAATATCAATGAAATCGATGGACTCAGCCCCAAGATCACGCACCAGTGAAGATTCGGGGCGGATATCGTTTTTGTCGATGCCGAGAGCTCCGGCGAGTGTGTCAGAAATTTTTGTAAAGATTTCACCTTCCATGAAGTACTCCTCCTTAAGATTTATTCACTGCTTAAAACCATCCGGGCCGAGGCCGCGACCTTGTTCTGGTGCAGCAGCCGCACGTCCCATTCTGTGATTCTGCCCGCTTCCGAAACCATCCGGACCTGACTTTCCCATTCGTCTCCGGGCCGGAGATACGAAGAAAATTTTACATTTTTCATTTCCCGGACTGAAACTTTTTTCCCGGGATTGAACTTTTCAAGATAAGCTTCAGCCGTTTTTTTCAGGATTTCTAGACTGAGCACTCCGGGCAGCACCGGAAATTCCGGAAAATGGTCCTGAAAATACGGGGCGTCTTTCGGAACATTTCCTGACGCCGCCGCGCCTTCACCCTGCCTGATCCACAAAAATTTTTCTGGAGCCAGAGTCATTTATTTCTCTAAAACAAAAACGATGTTTAAAATCCTCAGCCCCGCCTGCCAGGTGTAAACCTGCTTTTCTTCGCGCAATTTGAGGCCAAGCTTCTTGAAGGTTTCCTGCCATTGAGCGCGCGTTTTAAAATTGCAGGGATGCCCGAAAAACTCAAAATTATAAAGCTGGTCGCGCAAAATGGTCCAGAACCGGCCCAGGCCGTGGTTGTAAATGTCCTCAACCACAATCACCCTGTTTTTGGCCACTCTCATGGCCTCCTTCAGGATGGCTTCCGGATCCGGCGTATGGTGCAGCATGGTGACCAAAATGGCCGCGTCAAACGCTCCGTCTTCAAAGGGCATCTTGCCGCCTGGGTAAATAACCACAGGCGCCCTTTGAAAGCCCGGTTTGACGACATCCAGCACCGTGACTTCATACCCCCTCTTTTGGAGGGGTTCGGCATAAAAACCCCAGCCGCCCCCGATATCGAGGATCCGGCTTGAAGGCTTCAGATGGTTTTCAAAGATCTTTGTAAAAAATTCAGCGCGCTTGTCGAGCCCCAGCGAAGGAAAAGTCCTGACCATGCTGTCTAAAGCATGGCGCTGAAACTTTCTGATACGGGACTCCAAAGAAACGGTCGGCGCCAAAGTTTTCCTTTTCGAAAGCCCGTGATTATAACACACTCCCCTCAGGATAGGCACCTAGAATATTCGGGTTGATTTTTCCCTCTACGCCCTCTATGCTGTGGGCCATGAAATCGTCCCTCGAGAAGGAATCCGGTCAGCAGAAAATCCTGCAGAATAAAGTGGCCCTGATTACAGGAGCTTCGCGCGGTATCGGCAAGGCCATTGCCCTGGAACTGGCTTCCATGGGGGCGAATATTGCCATCAATTACGTCCGTAACGACGAAGCCGCGGCTTCCGCCCAGAAAGAAGTCCTTTCCAAAGACGTTCGCGCCTCTGTTTTTCAGGCCAATGTGGGCGATCCCAAGGCCATGGAACAAATGGTAGAGGCTGTTCTGGCTGAATATG
>CAZKMJ010000153.1:0-5955 GCA_964553835.1 uncultured bacterium | reverse complement strand
GGATGCTGTCAGCAACAACAAGCCGGAAATCTTTCTTGCGGTTGATATGAGCGTATTCCGCGCCGCCGAGGCGGAGTTTGTCCAAAAGGAACCAGGAAACTTTTTGTTTAAGGGCGGGGTCTTTGATGAAGCCAAAGAAGTCATCGGTGGGTACCGGGCCTTCATAGCCTTCTTCAAAAACTGTTTTTACATTTTCATGCTCAACCAGATGCTTGATCAGTGCCGCGATATTTTCCTGCGCCTCAAGGGAGTCGTGCGCGTCCTGGATATAAATCACCGTCTTCCGGTTTTTGCCTTCGAAAAATTCTCCGGTTTTTCCAAACTGAGCAGGAATGGAAATAGGCTGCGGAGCGGAGGGAGCCGCGAAAGCCGGGTTGTTTCCCATAAATAAGGAAGCGGACAGAAAAATTGCGACGGCTCTTCGAGAAAAGTTAAGTAATGGACTAAATCGGATGGTAAGCATTGATTTTTAACGAGTTATGGAATGATACCCGAGGATTTGCTGTAGGGCAAAAACGACCTTTGAATTGGCTGGTATATGGCTATAAATGCTAGAAACTGCTATATTTACGGACGGTTTCCGGAGGTTTGCTTTTTACAAGGGGCTGTAATATACTACACCTTCTTTTTTCCTTCTAAAAACTGAGTCTATCCATGAGAACTTTGAGAATCGGTCTGTTGGGGCTTGGCCAGGTGGGCGGAGGCGTTTACAGCCTGCTCAACCGCAAGAAGAATTTCTTCAACGGCATTGGTGTTTCTTTTGAAATCGCCAAGGTTTCTGTGCGGTCGAAGTCCAAAAGCCGCTCCGTAAAAGTGCCTGCGTCCCTGCTGACTACCGATTCGCTTGCTGTGGTCCGCGATCCTTCGATTGATGTCATCGTGGAGTTGATCGGTGGAACTACGGAAGCCCGCAAGCTGGTCATGGAAGCTTTGCGACATGGCAAGCATGTTGTTACTGCCAACAAGGCCCTCCTCGCTGAGCATGGGGATGAAATTTTTGAGCTGGCCAGCCGCATGGAGCGCTGGGTGCTTTTTGAAGCGAGTGTTGGCGGCGGTATTCCGGTCATTAAAGCGCTGCGCGAAGGTTTGGTGGCCAATAAAGTTGATTCCATCCATTCAATCATCAACGGAACCACGAATTATATTTTGACCCGCATGACCGAAGCCAAGTCCGATTTCAAGGAAGCTTTGGTTGAGGCGCAGAAAAAAGGTTACGCGGAAGCGGACCCCACGTTTGACATTGAAGGCACGGACGCGGCGCACAAGCTCGCGATTCTGGTGCGTTTTGCTTTTGGCGGCAAAGTCCGCTTCAGCGACATTCATTGCGAGGGGATTTCCAGCATCCGTGCCGAAGATATCGCGTTCGCGCAGGAATTCGGCTATCAGATAAAGCTGCTGGCCATCGCCAAGGCGGGCCAGGGCGGAATTGAAGCTCGTGTGCAGCCGACCCTGCTTCCCAAAACGCATATTCTGGCGAATGTGAACGGTTCTTTTAACGCGGTGCTTCTGCACTGCGATGAAGTGGGCGATACGCTGCTGTACGGACGCGGCGCGGGCCCGGCCCCGACAGCGAGCGCGGTTCTGGCTGACCTGACGGACATTGCACTGCGTCAGTCCGGCCGCTTTGATGACCATACGGCCATGCGCGCGATCCAGAAGACACTTAAAATTAAAAATATTTCCGGGATCCTGTCGCGCTATTACCTGCGCTTTCACGTGGTCGACAAACCAGGGATTCTGGCCAGGATTTCGCAGATGCTGGGCAAGCATTCAATCAGTATTTCTGATGTTATTCAGCGCGAACGCAGTGCCGGTGGTGTGGTGCCGCTGATCCTGCTGACGCATGACGCGCATGAGAAAGACGTGCGCGCAGCCATTCGCCGCATTGACAAGACGCCGTCGGTGCGCGGCAAATCACAGGTCATCCGGATTGAAGGGAATTGAAATGACTGGAACAAAAAAATACGCGGTCAAAAAAATCGGGATCATTGAACGTTACCAGGAATTCCTTCCGGTCACGGAAAATACGCCGATCATTTCTTTGAACGAAGGAAACACGCCTTTGATTCTCGCGGAAGCATTGCCGCGTGAGCTTGGGCTGAAAAATATCCGGATTTATTACAAGTTCGAAGGCTTGAACCCGACCGGTTCTTTCAAGGACCGCGGCATGACCATGGCTATTTCAAAGGCTGTTGAAGAAAAAGCCACGGCTGTCATGTGCGCTTCTACCGGCAATACGTCGGCGTCCGCCGCGGCCTATGCGTCGCGCTGCGGATTAAAATGTTACGTGCTGATTCCGGAAGGTAAGATCGCGAAGGGAAAACTTTTACAAGCCTATCGCTACGGCGCAAAGGTTGTTGTGATCAAAGGGAATTTTGACCAGGCGCTTGAGCTTGTGAAGGAAATGACCAAGGACGGAAAAATCAAATTGGTTAACTCGATCAACCCTTATCGCATTGAAGGTCAGAAAACCGGCGCGTTTGAAATTGTGGATGATCTGGGTGATGCGCCGGAATATCACGCGATTCCGGTTGGAAATGCCGGAAACATTACGGCGTACTGGAAGGGTTACAAGGAATACAAAAAAGCAGGCAAGTCCGAAACCTTGCCGCAGATGCTGGGTTTTCAGGCCGCGGGTTCCGCGCCGATCGTGCTGGGCCACCGGGGTGTAAATACGCAACACAACGATCCCGCGATCCGCATCGGAAATCCCGCGAGCTGGAAGGGCGCGCTCGCGGCGCGTGATGAATCGAACGGTTTGATCGACGCGGTTACGGACGAAGAAATTACGAAGGCGTATAAGTTCCTGGCGGAACGCGAAGGTGTTTTTGCGGAACCTGCGTCGGCTGCCGCGGTCGCCGGGATTGTGAAGCTTGCTAAAAAGAATTTTTTCAAAGAAAACACCAGGATCGTCGCGACGCTGACGGGTTCCGGTCTCAAAGACCCGGACTACGCGCTGAGCTTCGACGACCGTATGGAAATTGTCGAGCCCACGGAAAAAGGCGTGCGGCAGATCATCGAGAGGGCATAACATGAAAACAATTTTGATTGATATCGCGGGTTCCGCAGACGTGCCGACGGATGAACTGGGTGGTAAAACGCCGCTGGAAGTTGCGAAAATCCCGAACCTGAATTATTTCACAAAAGTCGGGAAGGCTGGACAGGTCAAGCTCATGCCGGACCGGTTTGAACCGTCTTCCGACATTTCTTTTCTGAGCCTGCTGGGATATGACGCGGAAAAAATCTACACCGGCCGTGGTCCGCTTGAAGCCGCGAACCTGGAGTTGAAACTCGAAGATAATGAAGTGGCTTTCCGTATGAATTTTATTACTGAGGCTGACGGTGTTATGGCGGACGCCAAGGGCGGGAATCTGAGCACCAAGGAAGCCAAGGCGCTGATCAATTTTCTGAATAAAAAAGTTTCCAGCGACTTTGTCCGTTTTTTTCCGGGCTCTAATTACCGCCACATCGCGGTGCTGAAAGATTCTCACGGCTTTGAAGCGCTTTCTGCCAAGACCCAGAACCCCGAAGGCCTTGCCGGCGACCGCATTGACGGCAACCTGCCTAAAGGCCCAGGCGAAGAGCTGCTGAAAAAGCTGATGTATGACGCGAAACTTCTTTTACAGGACCATGAAATCAACCAGGTGCGTGTGGACTTGAATGAAAACCCGGCCAACATGATCTGGCTTTGGGGCCAGGGCCGCAAACCCGCGCTTGAAAATTTTACCGACATGTATGGTGTGACGGGTTGCGTGCTTTCAGAAATGGAGTATGTCAAAGGCATCGCGAGGCTTGCTTCGATGACTGTTATGGACATGGATGGCAGTGAGGACGAAGAGCCGGAAGTGCGTTATGGGCGCTATGCCCGGCGCTTTGCCGAGGCCGCGCGCGAGAAAAATTTTGTGTGCCTGCATTTCGATGCCTGCGATGACGCTTCCATGGCCGGGGACTACAAGGCCAAAATCTCTGCGCTCGAAGCCATTGATTTCTTTGTGCTTTCGAAAGTCCGTGAGTTTCTGGAAGCGGAAAAAGATGTGCGCGTGATCGTGACTTCCGCTCATTGCGTTCCCTGGAAGCAGCGCAAACACAACCGGGAATACGTGCCTTTTGTTGTGGCCGGCAAGAATGTCATGGCCGATGATTACGAACGTTTTTCGGAAACAGCCTCCAGGACTTCCGCTTTCAAGATTTCCAAAGGCCCGGAATTTTTAAAATCCATTCTCGCCAAGTAAGGAAGAAATAATTTTATGTCTTTAATTGTTCAGAAATTCGGCGGCTCTTCTGTCGCCAACGCTGATCGTATTAAGCGTGTCGCGGCGCGTATCGTCAAAGGACACAAAGCGGGGCACAAGCTCGTGGTCGTTGTTTCGGCCATGGGTGACATGACCGACGACTTGATCACGCTCGCGGAGCAGATCACCAAAAACGCGAATGATCGCGAAATGGACATGCTGCTTTCAACCGGTGAGCAGGTTTCGATGGCGCTTCTCGCGCTTGCTGTGCAGGAACTTGGCGTGAAGGCCATGTCATTCACGGGCCCGCAGGTCGGCATTATCACCGACAAGTTTCACACCAAGGCGCGCATCCTGAATGTGAATGGCGACTGCATCAAGAAAGCGCTGAAAGAAGGCAACGTCGTGATTGTGGCCGGTTTCCAGGGCAAGACAGAAACGGGCGAAATCACAACGCTTGGCCGCGGTGGTTCTGATTTGACGGCGGTCGCGCTTGCGCACGCGCTCAAGGCGGAGTACTGTGAGATTTACACCGACGTTGACGGTGTTTACACGGCCGATCCGCGCATTGTGGAAGACGCGCGCAAGATCAACCAGATCAGCTATGACGAATGCCTTGAGCTTGCGTCACTGGGTGCAAAAGTCATGCACTCGCGCTCGGTGGAAGTTGGTAAAAAATTTAATGTTCCCATTTATGTCCGCAACTCGGCCCACGATGGCGAGGGGACTTTGATTACAAAGGAGACAAAGAACATGGAAGATATTTTAGTCAGCGGTGTCGCGCTTGCTGAAGATGAAGCGAAAATAACGTTGTTTCAGGTCCCGGACAAGCCGGGTGTGGCCGCGGAAATTTTCGCCAGCCTTGCGAAAGCCAACATTAACGTGGACATGATTATTCAGAACAAGACGCAGACCAATTCCACGGACATTTCGTTCACTGTATTCAAGAACGAGCTCACCAAAGCCATGCCTGTGGTCAAAAAGCTGGCCAAGGAAATGGAAGTCAAGGACATGACCTGCGATGAAAATATCGCCAAAGTCAGCATTGTGGGTGTGGGCATGAAGTCCCACTCGGGTATCGCGGCGCGCATGTTCGCGGCGCTTGCCCGTAAACGAATTAATATCCAGATGATTTCCACATCGGAAATCAAAGTGTCCTGCATTATTGACGCTAAAAGCGGCAAGGACGCTCTGAAAGAAATTCACAACGAATTCAAACTCGGAACGGGCAAGAAAGTCGCGTTTCAGTTTAAATAAAATAAAGGCCGGAATTTGAAGGGCGATTCCGGCCCTTCAAAGGACGGTATAAAATGAAAAAATTCCTGCTCTACGACACAACTTTGAGAGATGGTACCCAGATGGAAGGCATCAGCCTGTCCGTCAATGACAAGGTGCTGATCGCCAAGCGGCTGGACCAGTTTGGCGTCCACTATATCGAAGGCGGATGGCCGGGTTCCAATCCCAAGGACATGGCTTTCTTTAAAGAGATCAAAAAGGCCGGGATCAAAAGGGCCAAGGTCGCCGCTTTTGGCTCCACCCGCCGCGCCAATGTCAAGGTTTCGGAAGACTCACAGGTCAAAGCCCTGCTTGATTCCGACACCAAAGTTGTGACCATCTTTGGGAAATCATGGGACCTTCATGTGACGGAAGTTTTTCGCACCACGCTGAAAGAAAACCTGAACATGATCGCTGATACAGTCGCGTATCTGAAATCCAAGAAACG
>CAZKMJ010000152.1:0-5969 GCA_964553835.1 uncultured bacterium | reverse complement strand
GGCAGGACAAGATCCACTGGCTTTTCGTAAACAATGGCCGAGGCCTTGGCCATGATGGCCTGGCTCAGGAAATCATGGCCGTCCATACGGGATCCGGAGCATGCCACAAAAATATCGCCAGGTTCAAGACTTCGGGAGTCGCAGGTAATTTTGCCGAAGGTACGCCCCGGGTCCCAGTTGGTTTTTTCAATGACAGGAATGTCTTGAAAAAGGTTTCCCAGTTTCACAAATGCCCTCAGCTCAGGAGCTGACCTTTAAAATTTTCTGATTTTTTTAACTGAAATTGAAACACGGGCGACTGAATGTCCGCCGCGTGAAGCAGGATCCCTTTTGGAATCAGCTGCAGTTCTGCTTTGAAACGTTCAAGCGGCGCTTCCTGCTCCACGCCCTTGACCTCTGCCCACTTCCCAAGCAGGCGCACTTTCATACCGCCATCACCCTCCACCCAGACATGAAGCAAGTCCGGGCTCAGCGGCACCAGGTTGTATCTGAACTTCAACCGCCCGGCCGAGGCCTCAAAACGGTCCATATAAACAAGCCGCGCGCCCTCAACACGGAACGAAGGTAAAAAAAGGTCGGGAAAATACTGCCCTTCAATTTTAACTTTGGCGCGCTTTTTAACTTTCTCAAAGACCCAGAATCCAGCAGCGGCCTGCACAGCGCCCCACATAAAAATAAAAACAGCAGCGGCTGCGACGCCCTGCTGAAATTTCTGCCGGGACATCAGCCGCCGATTTTCTTCGGCGAAATGACAATCTCAACGCGGCGGTTCTTGGACTTGCCGGATTCGGTGCTGTTGGACGCCACAGGATGAAATTCCCCGTAACCGGTGGCAGCGATGCGTTTGGGGTCGAGGCTGGCCTCGTCCACAAAGTAATGGATAACTTCGGTGGCGCGTGCAGTGGAAAGCTCCCAGTTGGAGCGCCAGCTTGATTTCCGGATCGGAACATTGTCGGTGTGGCCTTCCACATAAACCATATGCCTGCGGACTTTGCCGTTCAGAATGCCGGCGACTTTATCGAGACCATCCTTGGAGGACTCTTTCAGGTCTGCCTTGCCAGAATCAAAAAGCACCCGGTCAAGGACAGTGACCACAAGCCCGCGCTCCTGCATCGAAAGCGACATATCGCCGGACTCCAGCTCCCCGCTCAGCTTCTTTTCGAGCTCAGCCTTGGCCCTGGACAAATCGTCCTTGGATTTGGAAAGCTCTTCAAGCTCGGCGTTCAACCGTGAAATTTCCTTGTTCAGGCTTTCAATGGTCTGGGCCTGCTCGCCATTGACCCTTTCAAGATCAGAAGTTTTGGCGCAGCCGGTCAAGGCCACCGTGATCAAAAGCACAGGAAGCAGGCGCATGAGTACGACAGAAAGAGATGAGAAAAGGCAGGAAAGTATGACCAGAAATTTGTAGGGGGTTTCAAGCTGCTGAGTTTCGGCGGACGAAGCTTCCGCTTCAGGCCCTTCGATCCGGATTTTACGGAAAGGGTTGTCAGTTTCCCTCATTTTAAGCGCTTGCGTCATACTGCTTTGTCCTTTGGGCCTTCATTCCGCAAGAGGTCTCCAAGTTTTTCAAAAATGTCCCGGCGGCGGATCACTCTCAAAAAGGAGTCCACTACATTCGGGTCAAACTGGGAACCGCGGTTCTTCTGGATTTCTTCAGTCGCCTCTTCCAGAGTCATGGTTTTCCGGTAGGAACGCTCCGAAATCATGGCGACGAATGAGTCTACCACAGAAACAATTCGTGCGCCAACAGGGATTTCTTCCCCTTTAAGCTTGAGCGGGTAACCTTTTCCGTCAAAGCGTTCGCGCTGATGAAGGATGATCGGAATTGCTGGTTTCAGCGACGTGATCGAACGCAAAAGAGACGCGCCTTTGAGCGGGATACGTTTGATTTCCTCAAATTCCTTTTTGGTCAGTCGGCCTTTCTTGCTCCAGACCTTTTTGGGAAGAGCAAGCGTGCCGGTATCAAGCAAAAGAAGCGCGCGGCTGAGGTGGGTCAGCTCCTTGCCCGACAGACCGAGCTCCTTTCCGATCTCAATCACAATTTCGCCGAAAACCGCGGGCTGTTTGCTGCGCCGCCCGTCCATATTCAGTTCCAGCAGGTCATTGATAGTCTGGATGCTTCCAAGAGTCAGCTGTTCAGTCTCCTCATAGAGCTGGGCGTTTTTGATGGCTACCACAGCCTGTTCAGAAAGGGATTTCAAGATTTCCAGGTCGGTCTTGGTAAAGGACTGCTTGTCAATTTTGTCCCACAGCAGCAGCACGCCCACCACGTCATCTTCAATAAACGGTACACCGATGGAATTGCGAGTCAGATGAAACTCACCGGTCTTGGCGATATGGCCCGGCACACCTCGCCCGATTTTGAGGCGGTGGCGGTGAACAAATTTTGGGTTTTCACCAAACGAAAAATAAGGAAGCAGGTATTCCCTGTGGCTGTCCATCAGCATAATGGAACAACCGCCGGCTTTCAGGACCTGCGCGCTCAGGCGGCCAATGCGTGGAAGGAGCTCATTCAGGCGCAGCGAGGAGCTGATAACGCGATGGACCGAGTGCATGGTAGAAAGCGCCAGCGCGCGAGGATGAACCGTTTCATAAAAATTATTCAGCTCGAAAGTCTTATAGGCCAGCTCTACATTGCTTGCCAGGAAATGGTCGAAAGGCTGAATCATGCTTTTGATCTGCTTCTCATTCTTGCTGACACCGTCCATGAAAAACAGCGCCTTGACCTTGCTTAAATGCCGCAGCGCGAAAATCACTCCATTTTTTCCGCTGACATCCCGGTAAAAAGAAGGCAGTTTGTCCAGAACCACAGCATCGCGGCTGATCTGTTCACCGTATTTAAAATGAAATTTTTCCAAACTCTGCGACATGGAGTCGGTCGCGTGGTAGGCGGAATTGTCCCCTTTGCGGTCCAGGCGGATCAGATGATCACCCTGGTCATCATCCAGGATGTACACCCAGGCCACGGGCGAATTAAAAAGCTTCCAGAAAGACTTATAGCCTTCCTGCCATTGGGCGTTTGAAAAAAGAAAACGTTCAAGAACGCTGGGCTTGGGCTTGTTTTTCATACGCGCTCGTAAGGCTCGAATATTCTTTTATATTCATCCAGCGCGAAACGGTCCGTCATGCCGGCCAGGTAATCACAGATGGCACGCGGAATGCCTTCCTTGTCACTTTTGCGTATGACATCCTGAGGCAGGGCCGCGGGCCTTTCCATATAAATACCAAACATGGCCTTCAAAAAACGTTGCCCCTTGTCGGTCATGCGCACCACACGGTAATGCTGGTACAGGTTTTTATGAAGAAAGCGCTTGAGTTCGGCCAGCTGGCGCTTTACCGGGTCGGAAAGCGTGGCCACAGGTCGCAGGGTCTTCTGCACATCTTTAAGAGAATTGATCTTCATTTTCTGGATGCGGGCCTCGGTATTATCGATGAGGTCCACAACCAGGCGGTTAATGATCAAGCGGATGATCAGCCGCTTTTTCTGGATATGTCCAAGCTTGGGATATTTTTTCTGGACATAACGGCTGGCGTCACGCCACAGCTGGATGGGTTCCAGCTGGTCCTCATGAAGCAGCTCGGAGCGCAGGCCATCATCCAGGTCATGGCTGTTGTAGGCGATTTCGTCCGCCAAGTCGACGACTTCGGCTTCAATGGAACGGAAACGGCCGGTCGTTTTCTTGTAGAAATTCTCCGGATGCTTCTTCAGGCCCTCGCGCGTTTCAAAAGTCAGGTTCAGGCCCGGAAAATCCGCGTAGCTTTCTTCCAGCTTTTCCACAATTCGCAAAGTGTGGACATTATGCTCAAACCCACCATGGTTTTTCATCAGCTCCGCCAACGCCCATTCCCCCGCGTGACCGAACGGTCCATGACCCATATCATGCGCCAGCGCGATAGCCTCAGTCAGGTCTTCATTCAACGCAAGCGCGCGGCTGACAGAACGGGCGACCTGGGCAGTTTCAAGGGTATGGGTCAAACGGGTGCGGTAGTGGTCACCTTCATGATTAACGAAGACCTGGGTCTTGTACTCCAGGCGGCGGAAGGCCGTGCAATGGATGATGCGGTCGCGGTCGCGCTGAAAGGGCGTGCGCAAGTCATGCTCTTTTTCCGGGTGCTGGCGGCCGCGGGAATCAGCACTGTGGACCGCGTAAGGCGCGAGCCGCTCCGACTCCTGTTTCTGGTAAGCAGCCCGCTGAACCTTCACTTGGAGGAGCCCGCCTTTTTCTTTTTCATGGCCGGCGCCAGGGACTTATAAACCGACTGCATGGATTCGGAAATCACGCGCGTGTCCGCGAACACCGGCATGAAGTTCACGTCCCCTTTCCAACGGGGAACAATGTGAAGATGAAGATGTCCGGGAATGCCCGCGCCGGCGATGCGGCCAAGATTGATCCCCATGTTAAAACCGTGGGGCTTGATCGCTTTTTGAAGAGCAGCCTGCATTTCTTCGGCAAGCTCCAGCCATTCGAGTTTCTCTTTGGCGCTCAGCTTGCCGATGGAGTCCACGTGCCGGTTGGGCACAATCAGGATGTGGCCGTTGTTGTAAGGATAAAGATTGAGGACGGAGTAGCAGGTGTTTCCTCTTTTGAGGACATAGTTCTTAGCGTCCATCCGTGAGGAACGGATGGAGCAGAAGACACAACTCCCGCTTTTTTTCTTACTGGGCCGAATGTAAGTTTTGCGCCAAGGCGCCCAAAGCCGCTGCATCTTCCTCCCTGCCTGCTAAAGGTATCATTTTAGGCAAATCATAGAGATCAAGCAATGCATTAAAATCGCGGAGGGTCCAAAGCTGGATTTTGGCTTCCTGGGCCATGAGCTTGGCATTCTGGTCAATACCGGTCAAGGCAATCAGGATTTTATGGGGGGATTTCTTCCGGGTCTTCTTAAGGTCCTCTATAAAGAAGGCAATGTCCTCCTCATGGACCTTGTGCCGGGCAATATGGCAGAACCAGCGCGCCTTGGGACTCTTGGCGGTGAAGGAAAGCAGGTCCCGGACCGGGGCACGGCGCATCAGAATTTCGGAAAACTGGGGTAAAAAAATCTTTTTACGGCCGATCTGGACCGAATCATTGTGGAATTGCTTCAAGAGGGTCTCAACCCGGGCGCTCAGATCCCTCTGCTCCTCCCCTTCGCTTCTTTCAAATTCGCGGTGGAGGCTTTCATCCAGCAATCGTGAAGACGGCACAGTTTCGGGGGTGTAATTATGGCGCGAAGCCTGATAAACATATTTCAGCCAAAACCGGAAAAGAGGGTCTTCCAGCGTGTAGAAAGCACCGTGGCGGCAGAGAAAGTCCTCATGTACAAGACGCTGGAGGATTTTCTGGGTTTCGACCGTCTTTCTTTCAATCTCCGCGGCGATGGCCGGGAGCTTGCGCTTGCCGCTGCTGAGCGCCAGAAGCACGCGGATATATGGAGAGGGGTCCTTGGCAATGCGGCTTAAGGTCTCGATCCTTTTTTCAAAATTCAGCGAAATACGCCCACTGCCAAACGACAACTTCTTGTGAAACGCGCGTAAAAGAGCTTCATTGCCGATGGGCATGCGCATTTGGGCATTAAAAAAATCGGGATGCGTGTCGCGGAAGAAAAACATTTCAAGGCATTCAGCCAGCATCTCAAGGTGCGCCGTGTGGCCATCGGTCATGCGTATCAGGAAGCGCCTTTGCGCTTCTGAAAACTCCAGCTGGGGCAGGCGGTTCTCAAGAAACTCTGTGATCTGGCGGAAATCAAGCGGCTCCAGCTCCAGAATTTCAAAGTTACCGAAAAGCAGCGAAAGCTTTTCTTTGAAGATCTCCCGCGCGCGGCCGGGCCGTGAGCTGGCCGCGAGATAGAGTACATTTTTTTCCACCATGATCTGCTTGCCAAGAAGCGCGAACGGGTCAAAAGCCAGAAGCCTTTCCAGCTCCTGGAATTCATCAATCATAAGGACCACTTTCTGGCCGGACTCCTGGGCCAGGAGCGATGTCACCCGC
>CAZKMJ010000151.1:0-6005 GCA_964553835.1 uncultured bacterium | reverse complement strand
GAATATAAGCCTGGGAGACCGTATACCGCATCACGCAATTCTCATGACCGCTGTGCTGGCCGTTTTCCTTGCCAAGGTAAATCGTCAACGCGATACCATAACGGCGGATGAAATTAATTAATTTATAAGTAAGCACTTCCCCCTTTTCGTTGTAAACCTTGATCGGGTCATAATACTGCCCAAAAAATCCTACGTTCCCAGGATTCGCCTCAAGCAGGGCCCATTTACCGCCTATTTGCCCCGCGTTCCAAATCACTTTTTTCCAATCTTTCTCTCCGTGATGCCAAACACTGACGGAATGGAGCAATTCATGAGCAAGGGTCTTATCTCTAAACCTCCGGCGAACACCGTCGACTCCTTCCACTTCGTAACGCCCGCTGACCACAGTTACTTTTTTGATTTTTCCGGGTGTTCCCGGCCCACCGTGCGCCCTCGAGGCATCCGCTCCGGGATCATCCAAAATCACAACCCCGTGCTGATCCACTTCATGAGGCGCCTCCCCCTTGTTGAAATTAATTACGTTTTCCATGTTCATTTCCGTCAAAGCTAAAAGATTCACGTTGAGGTCAGAAACCTGCTTAAACCGGAGTAGTCCATGCAAAGTATCCGTAGCCGGACTTGCCACAAAAAAATCTTTAATCAATGGATCACCCTCGTTATGCTCGGTCTTCATCCCGGGGAGAGGCGTCGCGTAAAAGCCGCGGTATTCCTCATAAAGAGTCAGACCGTCTCCCTCGTGACCGTCCCCAACCGGAACCCTCTCGCCATCATCGGAATCGCTCCGGTTCAGGACGTGCTTGTTTTCTTTCCACCCTCTGGAAATGAACTGTCCGTCATCGCGGTCGGGAATATTGATGAGGGGTTTCTTTTGAGAATCGCCTTTAAGATATCCTTCGAGTTCATCTGGCTCGCCTCCATCTCCGGTAGGAATTTGGGCCGTCACCTTAAGCTGTGCCCATCCGCCCCAGTCGAACGATGAAAGCCGGACGTTGGATTCGTTGAGCGCGAATGTCTGTTCGATTTTTTGCCCATCCTCCGAAACATCATAAAGTCCCGGGTTTTCCTCTTTCTCAAAACGAAAGTCCGGAGTACTTTCCGCGTTCGCTTCGATAGGATGGTTGATCGCCACTCCCGGCATTTTGGAAGTCCCTATGAGCTGAAAGACAAACCGCTCGGCCATGGCTGCAACCGGTTTTTTTGTTTTCTTGTCAACCAGCTGGGCGCGTATACTCAAATGGTTGCCGGCCTTATTTTCCTCATAATTTCCTTTGGGCCTCCATTTTTTAAAATTCTCGGTCCCCTTTTCAATCTCCACTTCGAGCTCATAATCCAAGGGCTTATCAGGCTTGAAAGACCAGCTCACGGTGTAGGTGTTCTGACGGCTCCCCTCTTTATAGTGTTTGACTAGACGCCCGCTCAAAACCATCCCTTTTTCGGGAAGTTTGACATAAGCCGGTTCCAGATAACCGGAATCAGGGCTAACTTTATCTTCTGTCATTTTGGAAATCTCGTCAGCAAGCATGCTGAAAATCCCCCCACCGTCCGGGTGTTCTCTATTCATGCGCGCTAGCGCTGGCTTTATTTTAGATTTCATCCCGCGGACGGCAGCATTTCCTATTTCTTCTTCCTGGATTGTTTCCTCGGTACGGATAATACCGACGGGATAAATCATGTGCCCGCCCTTTTCACTAACACGAACGGTGCGCCATTTTCTCTTTTCCGAATCGTAATACTTTCTGTATCCCGCGATCATCGTATCCACTGAATCTGTTTCAAGTTCAAACGTGTACCCGCCCAGACCGGAAAAAAATTGCTCGACTGACGGAGTCAGGCTCAAAGCTCCGAATTTGACGGGGCTGGTGCGGTTGCCCCTTCCCCTGGTATTCTCAATTGATTTGGGGCATGTTTCCGAATAAGTTCCCGAAAAACCCTGACTCACGTTTCCGGAAATATCCCCGATAGGCAGTTCATCGCCCAGCTTACCCCAGATGCCGCGCATCATATCCAAATGAGGTTTATCTTCTTCCGAAACGCGCGCTAAATGGGAAGGATCCAAATAGTGAAACCGCACAGAAGCATTGAGCGTGTGTTTTTCTGAAACTTTTCTCTTGCCGCAGTTACCCTCTCCGCTGGTGCTCGTGCTGAGCAGGCTGACTTGGACGGTTCCTTTCCAGATATCGACCTGGTTAAAACGCGATATATCCCCTCCAGATGCAGGTTTGGCCAAGGCAAAATGTGGCATTCCTGTTTCGGAAAGAAAAAAAACGACAGTAAGAAGAATTGCTGAAAATCTCAACTCTCGGATCTCCTGCGGACAACCCTCCGGGTAACGGTTTCTTCCACCACCTCCCCGTCACCGGAATCGGAATTTTCTTCATAGTATTCACCAGAATCGCCAGAGTCACCGGAATCCGAGTAGCCGTCACCTCCAGAATCATAGCTCCCGCCAGAATCATCATATCCGCCATCACCATAATTCTGCAGCTCACCCATGTCCGGAAAACCCCCGCCACCCCCATAACCGCTGCCGCCACCCTGAAAACCAGAAGCTAGCTGCTGTACCTGGGTGATCAACTGCTGCCCCATAGCCAGGGTCTGCTGGATATTCTGCTGCCGGTTTTGCTGCTGCGGTTGCTGCTGCTGATACTGCTGGGGAGGATAGTTTTGATAATTCGGGTTCTGCTGGTACTGTTGCTGCGGCGGATAAGGCTGCTGCTGATACTGCTGAGGTGCCTGCTGGTAAGGCTGCTGCGGTGCGTTATTATCATACGCGCCGAAAGAGTTGCCGATATTGGTTTGTGGCGGCAAACCCGAGTTTTGCGCGGTCAAAGGCTGAGCCGTCGAGCTGGTACCCTGATTCGAATTTGAGGAAGATGTCTGCGGCTTGTTCTCTGGAGCCAGAACAGGAACAGTGCCCTGACCTGCCGTCATGTTCTGAACGTCCTGCGCCGCAGCCCTGAAAAGACCGTTCGCTTCTGTCATACCTTCAGGGTTAATAAGAGGTGCCGTATCTTTCAGCGGCATGCCCATTCTTTGACCTGCCTGTCCGAGACTGGTCACCATATCCGAAAGTTTGACTTCGCCGCTGGAAACCTTGCTCATCATGTACTGGCTTTCCAGGTCCGCAAGATTGGTGACCTTTTGAAAGCCTTCCGGAATTTCAAAACGGGATTTGTCCGCTGGCACAATTTCTGCCTCCACTACTTCCATCATAACGTTGGTACGGCCCGCGAGGTCACTGGGTGCGCCTGAAACCATAGCCAGAATCAGCCGGTCGCGCTTATCCTTAACGTCTGTTGGAATGCCGATCATACCCCCGGCCATAGCGGAGCCGAAAACTTTCATAAGCTTCTCCAGTCGAGCCCGTTCATTGGGAGGATACTTGGAATAAAGAGAGTTAAAGTTTGCCTCTTCAAACTCATTGATTTCTTTTTGCATTTTTTCGGCCTTGGTCTCGCCTGGCGCGGAAATCCAAAGAATGCCGCCTGCTGTTTTTTGTTCCTTGCAGGTCGCCTGATAGCCTTCAGCCTTGATGCCCGCGAAAGTCCTCTGCTCGGAGATTTTAGCGCTCTTGCATTCTCCGCCATCATCGATCGCCTTGTCAGCCTGATCAAGACCCTGGTCAAATTTTTTAAGTTCTTCTTTTTCTTCTTTAGTCAGATCTTCTTCCTTTACTTCCGGAGCTGCGTATTCAATCGGAATCGGAGTTTCACTGTAGGCTTTGAGCGCCGTACGGATCTCCCATTTCACCCCTTTATCAGGCCGGGTGATTTCAATTGCTTCACCACCCATTATGGGAACCTGCGTAGAAATTCTCTGTTTTTTGCCGCCGGTCCAGGTTTCGGCTTCACCCATACCTCCCATCACGCGGCTTTTAATATAAACATCCGCAAAAAGAGGATTGGCGATTAGAAGAAGGAAAACTGAGAGGAAAATTTGCCGCATTTTTTTCTCCTGTGCGTTGTGGAGAATGCAGTTTGTGTGTTTTGTTACTTTTAAATAAAGATACTCACTGAACTATCAATTTGCAAGTTTATATAAAAAAAACTATCAGATTAGATCAATGTTATCTAACTAATTGATAAATAAGGGGTTACGCGATAGACCCAGCATCGACGCCAAGGCGCCGATACGCCAGGCATGGTTAGGGAAACCTGTCCTTGCTAGGCTTCGCTCCAGAGATGCTGGTCTACGTACTGGGCCAGGATTTCCTGGGATTTTTCAGGAGGGAC
This sequence comes from uncultured bacterium, assembly GCA_964553835.1. Classification (GTDB taxonomy): domain Bacteria; phylum Omnitrophota; class Omnitrophia; order Omnitrophales; family Aquincolibacteriaceae; genus CAYLPP01. Next base: position 1,773 of record CAZKMJ010000151.1, on the reverse strand, counting down.
AATACCAAAATAGGCGTTCATGACCGCGTGCGCGATTTCATGGGCCAGAACGCCGTCAGTCACACGGTTGCAGAGCACATTAATGGCGCGTCGTTCATGGGAGTAATACGCGATGGGGCCGCCCTGCCCCATTTCTGTTTGGAGAAAAATACCGAAATGAAAAGGTGCGGGACGCATATCGAGGACGTCCATGACTTTTTCCGCGATTTCATCGACGCGGCTGCGCGTCAGCTCACCCACACCCGAAGATTCCCGCTTGCCTGTGATTCTCCATAAAAAATCACTCAGCTGGGCATCTTCAGAGTAATGAATGGTGGTGTAACGGGTTTCAAGGGTCTTGCCGCCGGAAGATTCCGCGAGAACGGTGCCGGCCTGCAGGAGGACCGCGGCAAAAATCAGGAGAACTGTCAACCGGGGCATCAGGCGCGCGGGCCTAATGGTTTGTGGTTTTAAAAGAGTCAACCATCTCTTTTAAATTTTTGAGGGCTTTGCCGTCGAGCTTTTCCGTATGGCTGAGTTCGCGTTTGATCTGGCCAATTTTCTGGTCCAGGATCCGGACGGCAAGGTTTACGTCTTCGGCAAGGTCGCGCAGCTCGTCCTTTTTCCGCAGCTTGATCTGATAAGTCAGGTTACCGCGCGCCACCTCACGCAGGCTCTTCTGCACATGAAAAGCGGGGCCCGCAATGCGGTGTGACAAGAGTATAAAAACCAGCATGGCCGCCAGCGCGATGGCCAGCGCCGCGATCAACACAATCACGATAAAGGAGGTCAGGAAAAACTGGCTGGTATGCTCGATGCGAACCGCGGAACCTTCATATCCAGTCGTCAAGGTTCCTTTGGAAATGAAAAAAAACAGGAAAGCGATCAGCGCCGCTTCAACAAGCAGAAGGACGGCAAAACGGAATGAAAAGCTCGACTGAAATGACTTTTTAATCCAGTAATTAGTGCGCCGGTGCTGTCGGGGAGGATTCATAGACCTTAATATCGGCGTTCTTCTTTTTTTCCTTCATCCAGGCGTCAAAAGCCTCACGCTGCTTGACCTGCTTGATGCGGGCGACAACTTTTTCACGAATAGAGTCAAGAGGCGGCGGTGTAACAGCTTCCCTGGCCGCGACCCGCACCAGGTAGAACAAATTGTCCTTTTCAAAAATCTTAAACTCACCAACACCCATGCCAAAAGCCTGCTCCAGAATTTCGGAATTGATTTGGTCATACGTCACGGGCCCGGTCTTTTCACCCCATTCCACGGGAGCACCTTTCAGGCCGGCCACAAGGGCCTTGTCGACCAGCGCTTTGTCCTTGCTTCGCAGGATTTCAAAACTGACACGGGTATCAAGTTTTTTATAATAGTCGGAAACTTCGTTATTGCTTGCGTTGACCTTGTGCTCAAATTCACGCGTCAGATCGTCGAGAAGAAGGCGGATCAGGGTCTGTTCCCAATAAAGGCGGATAGAGGTCTTGAAACCATCCTGCTCCGCAAGCTTGCGGTGAATGGCCTCTTCAATAAGAAGCCGGCGGTTGATCATGATCGCAAGCTGCTCATCGGTAGTTTTGGAATCGATCTTAAAAGAAGGGTCTTGCGCCTGGCGTATGGCGAGTTCCTTTTTCAGGTCCTGCGCGGGAATTGGGGTGCCATTAACAGTGGCAATAGCATCCTGGGGCGCGGAAGGTTTGGGCCCGCAGCCACAAAAAGCAATTACCGTAACTAGCAGCCCTGCGTAAATTTTTCTTAAGAGCATTCCTGGCAGCCGATCTCCTGAGAATTCCATGTTC
>CAZKMJ010000150.1:1961-6022 GCA_964553835.1 uncultured bacterium | reverse complement strand
GGACTTTTAAATTTTCTGATTTCCCTGCCAGGGAAAATCTTTTTTATCCAGGAAGAAAAGCCAGTCCATTTGATCGGCCGGAGAATAAATATAAAGAAGGGGCTTTTGCAGCGTGATACGGGATTCGGTCTCGCCTTCCGCCATGGCCATCTGGCCGTCAATCATGGTTTTCTGCGTAGCGAGCGACCCGGCAAGAATTACAATAATACCCAGGTGTGTAATGACAAAGCCGATATGTTTTTTCTTCCACGGCCAGCGGCTGAAAGCCGAAACCGCGAGATTGATGGAAAGCAGGACCATGAGCGCGCTGAACCAGGCCGAATCATAGACCACGATTTTGGCCGCGTCCGCGCCATGCCAGGACTCCACAAAGGTGCCAGCGGCCAGCGAAGCCATCAGACCCGCAAGCAAAGGAATAGCCAGTTTGACGGAGGCGAAAAACCTGAAAAGAGAAAGCAATGGCGTCTTGCGATTCAAAGTTTCGAGATTCAAAACATGCTCCAGGGAGGGGTAAATCGATGTCCCGTTTTTTGGGACAGTATACGGCTAATGACCGGCTTCGTCCAGCGCGCGGTTGACCAGCTTGTCTACGTACCGCAGCTTCTCATGTTCACGCGGCACCTGGGTAAATTTCACTTTTTTAAACGCTTTTTCCTTCTCCTTGACCTGATTGTAGAGGGTCTGAATATGAGGCGTTTTGACCCGGTACTGGCCGGACAATTGCCGCGCCACCAGCTCGCTGTCCACGTAATAATCGATCTCGTCCGCCTTGTATTTTTTAGCAAATTCCAGCGCCACGATGACAGCGGTGTATTCAGCCACATTGTTAGTCGTTTCGCCGATGGTTTCACCGTGATCAAAAAGGAAGGTGTCTTTATCATCGCAGATCAGAAGGCCAATCGCCGCGGGGCCCGGGTTACCACGCGCTCCGCCATCAGAATAAACTTTTAATTTGGAAGGCATGAATGAAGTCTAGGAAGAACCGGAGATACTGTCAAGGACACTCAATCCCATGATTGAGTGCGTCACTGCAACGGTTTAAGGTAGGCCTTCTGCTGTTAACGAAAAAAATGGCACCGGAACGGTCAGCGCAGTAGGCGCTGTGATACGCGTCATCGGTGCCATTTTTTACTTCAAATTCCTTAATGCTTAACGTGATCTTACAAAACGGAGCAGATAAATCACGCCTAGCACCAGAAAAATCGGCATAAATGTGCTGAGCGATGCACCGTAATGAAGACCGATGGTGATACCCACAAACAATCCAGCGAGAAGATTATCATCGAACTTCACGGCAATCACCCCCCTTTTTTACCACCTTTTTTGAAGCACGAAGATTACCTATGGTGGATCATTTTTAAAACTAGAATCAGCGTCGGTACGATCAATAGCGGCAGATAAGGCATCAGAGTAGCATGATAATTGAGCCCTACCAGCAAACCGACGAAAATGCCCGTTAGCAGCCGGACATCCATTTTCATTTTGCCCACCTCCTTCGTACAAAAAAAAACGCAAAGCATCCAAAACCTGTCCAAAACTAAAGCAGGATAAGGATGACTGCGCCTGTCCTGCCTAAATGCTTTAGTTCTGAAACTCTGGTTCTGATTGCCTTGCGTCACGCCCGACTAAGGGGCGGTGTTTCTGGCTAATTTCTACACTTAAACGCTAGCATATTATAGGCCCTACGTCAAAGAGGGGCCGATAATAAATATCCTAACTCATTGATTTTCTTAGAGATAAAGATGATTATTCTTTTGGATTTGGAGGGGGTGTTTTGAGCTGGCCTTCCAGGGATTCAACTTCCTTGGTCAGCACCCGGATCCGGTTTTTCAGGACCTTCAAAGGATCGGGCAGATCCCCGTGATCAAGGTCGCAGCCGGTCACTTTTTTTCCTTCTTTGCGCACAATTTCCGCGGGGACCCCGACCACCGTGCAGTTGTCGGGAACTGAATGCACGACCACAGAGCCGGCGCCTACTTTCACATTATTTCCAAGCTTGATATTCCCCAGCACCTTGGCTCCGGCACCTACCACAATGTTGCTGCCCAGCGTGGGATGGCGTTTTCCGCGCTCCGCACCCGTGCCGCCCAGGGTCACACCCTGGTAAAGCGTGACATTTTCTCCAATTTCCGTAGTCTCGCCGATGACAACACCCATGCCATGGTCGATGAAAAAGCCGGGGCCGATTTTAGCTCCAGGATGGATTTCAATGCCGGTCAAAAGGCGGGCGATCTGCGAAAAAAGCCGCGGGATAAACGGGATCCGCAGACGGTAAAGCAGATGATTGATCCGGTGCAGAAAAATAGCGTGAAAGCCGGGATAAAGGAAAAGCACCTCGAGAAAACCCAGGGGCGTGCGTGCCGCCGGGTCGCGCTCGAAGCAGCCTTTCAAATCACGGTAAATGTAATAGAAAATATTCATGGAAGTGGCCCATTATTTCACAACCAGTTTTTTTGTCAATCAGGGTACGTAACCGGCGAAACCCAGGAAAGTTTCGTGCGTTACGCGGACTGGCTGAAGAGCTGGGTACCGCGGTAGGAAATTTCCATGGCGTCGAAGGTGATTTCCATGCGGCTGCCATGGACCTGGAGGCCGGGCAGCTGCCGGGAAACCTGGACCAGCGTAGTCCGCACGCTTTCCGCGTCTTCGGCTTCAGCCAGAGGATAAGAAAGAAGCGCGGCCATGGCAAAAACCGCTTCATTGTCGACATTGCGGTCGGAATGCACCACGCGGTCGGTAAAACCCGGGATTTTCAGATCTTCCAGGTCATACGCAAACGCATTGGGGTTTTCTTTAAAATAAACACTCAGGTCATAGTCAGCGCGCGGCGTGCCGGTTTCAATAACCTGCGCCATCCCCGTATGTTCCACCTGGCTGCGAAAATTCCGGAGAGCTTTGTTTTCTTCTGTATCCATGTCTCTGCCGTGAAAACGGTCTGCCGGCGCCAGAATGCGGATCCGGCCATGCACGCGGCCGGGATTGTCCATGGCCAGAGCTGAAATCATTTTCAGGTAATTCAAAAGCCAGGCGCGGATTTTCGGGGACTCCGGCATCCGGATGGCGAAAGCGAAAGTCAGCTCCCTGTCACGGTCGGACTGAAGCGCCTGCTGTGCCGCATTGCGGATATTGTTAAACTGGCCGCCCAGGAAAGTCTGGAGGTCATTTTTGTAACCGGGGTGAGCGGCATAAAATTCAGCCTGACGGTCGCCGGTTTTTCCGGCAAAGGTTTGAGTATAATCAGGATTTTTGGCCAGTTCGCGCACATCAACGCCGTCCCAGTTACTTTCTTCGGCAAAAACAATCTGTTTTGCCAGCGCATTACGGATTTCACTGCGTGAAGCAAGGGTCTTTAGCATTTCTTCGGCTGTTCTGCGGATTTCAGAACGCCGGCTGCTGGTACGCTCCACACGGATCACACGAGTACTGTTGGCGGGCCCTGGACCAAACTCGAGGCCAAGAATGCGGCCGTTTTCAATCCGCAGATGCCTTCCGGTTTCAACGTCATAAGCCAGCAAACGCTGTGGATCCGGTGAAGTTTCGGCAATCTGGCGGGGCAGCCCGATCCAACGGGTCCTTCCAGGCTCACCATCATTAAGACGATGGTCGGAAGCAACAAGGGTCCAGCTTCGGGTTTCAGGTTCACGCACACCGATCACGCTCATGGCAGCAACATCTTCACTATCCATATCGATCTCGAATGCTTCTTCCCCTTTTTCACGGACCGCGCGGTTGAAAGTATCCAGAAGCCTGAACCCGGAACCATCAAAAATTTCCTTTTTCAAGCCATGCCCCGCCGGGGAATTATTCCAGGTTGCGCGGCGCGCAACTTTTTCCGGATTCTCTTCCCAGGAGTGGCCGCTTTCATCATCGCCGTTTGGCGCTCCCTTTCTCTTGCCCTTTTCCGGCTCGTCTTCTTTATTAATGCTGCCGCCGGGCATGGTGCGCAGAGGATCAACTTCGATCAGGTCAATCAAGTCGACCATACTGGGAACACCAGCATTGGCCGCGGCAAAAATTTTCATCAGCATGGCATGACGCGAACCCCCGATATGCTTCATGCG
>CAZKMJ010000150.1:0-1951 GCA_964553835.1 uncultured bacterium | reverse complement strand
ATCTGGTCAAAATTTCCGCCAAAAATAAGAGAGCGCTTCCCTTTACGGGTCCTGTCAAAAGCCTGATAAATTCTTCCATCCACTTCACGAGGACCAGATCCTGTCCTGCGCTCTACTTTGAAATGGGCCTCAAAAACTTCCTTGAAATAATTGGTGTCCGCGCCCAGCGCGTACAGATCCTCGCGGGTGTCGTGGCCAAAATAGTCCGTGTAAGCTTCCATGATAAATTCGAAATTCTTCGGCCGGCCTTTGTCCGGGCCAACAGTTTCCTTCTCAAGCGCGGCGGCTTCCTTTGCCGTCGTAATCAGATATTTAAGGACTTCGTCATTGTCGCGATATTTGGAATCTTCCGCGATAGCAAGACCTGGCTCATCAAAAATTGGCTTGAGATGGCTGCTTAAAAGGTGCGCGCCAAGATCTTCACGGACGCCGTCCGCGCCAAGCTCACGAGCAAAAGCCAGATACCTTTTGTAATAGTCTCGGGTCCCGGGAGCAAAGGGATTCAGCATAACCTGGTCAATATTGGTGCCATTGACATGCTTGACCAGAATGACCCGCTCCTTACTTTCTTCGGTAATGCGGACAGCAAAAAATCCGGGATTTGTTTCAAGAAGATTCGATATAAAAACGCTTTTGTCCGTATCTGGATGCTCATATTCTTCCTGATCATGGCTATCAAGCTCTTTATAAAAAGCCCATTTGTAATTTTTCTCATTGATGGCTTCCGGCGCCAGCCAGGGAACAAAATCCAAAATGACCTTGATGCCCAGAGCATGGATGTCGGCAAAAAGCTGTTTGACCTGCCTGATTTTTTCATCGCGGCTGATGCCCGGGTCAGAAAACAATTCAGGATTAAGGTCGGGTTGAAGACTTTCATCCAAAATAAAAGAAAACGGATTGCCACCGTCATCTTGAATCAGAACCTGCTGTCCGTTAACGGTCACGGTTTGTTTTTTGGTGTTATAATCCCGGATTCGCACAGCAACGCGCTTGCTGTCAACCAAAACAGTCTTAGGATCTGTTTTTCTGACCGCATGAATTTTCCGGCTTGTCCCGCTCATATTGAAAAGGCCGCCGTAAAAATAAATTTTTCCAAAGCCCTTGCTGGCCAAAAAGCCCAGGATTTCACGCAGCTTGCCAATGCTGTTGGCTGTAACAAGCCGCCGCCCGTTGATTTCTACACCAAGGTCGCTCAGGTTGACGGCAAGCATCAACTCGTCGTATTTGTGACGCGCGCCGGGCGCCTTGACTTCCGCGTTTACCCATTCCAACAGCTGAAAGCGGGTTTCTGCGGGTACGCGAACATGCCAGCCGCCCACAGCGCGCCTGCCGTCGGTGTCCGCCTGAAGGCCAAGAGTCACCGCCGTGTGCTGAGTACTGTAAAGGCGGTTGGCCAGGACATTGCGAACTTGCATGGTTTTGCCATCGCTTAAATCAAGGCCAAGCGACGCCACATTGGTAACCGATATGCCCACTTTGTCATCGGCGTCGAGTTTTTCCGGGGAAACCTGGCCAAAATAAAAAGGCATGAAAATACGGCGGCCATTGTGCGCCTTTGAAAACACAAGCGCCGTGTTAGGGCCGGTTTCGTAAAACTGCACCACCCCGTCTTTATAAATTTCCATGTTAGGGCCGTTTAGCTCGGCAAGAAGCATCTTGTAAGTTGTGTCATTCCAGCCCTTCATTTCATCAAGAAGGTCCGGCGCAAGCAAAGAAATGAAGCTCATGACTACCGGAATCCCGGCTTCCCCAAAAAGGCTTCGCGCGCGGTTAAAACCAAGAGCCACTACCTGACGCAGGAATTTGCGTGCTGCTCCGTTGACTTTCCCGCCATCGCCGAGTCTTTTCTGGATTTCTTCCCGGATCATCTGGGCGGGAGTTTTATCCCACGGATCACGGCCTTTAACCGCCGCTTCAAGATAAGCCGCGAATGCTTCAGGTTCAGCGGCGC
>CAZKMJ010000149.1:0-6061 GCA_964553835.1 uncultured bacterium | reverse complement strand
CTTTATATGCGCCAGGAAGGCCGCGGGATCGGCCTTGCCAACAAACTTAAGGCCTACGCGCTGCAGGACAAAGGGCTTGATACCGTTGAAGCCAATCTTCATCTTGGGTTCAAGCCGGATCTCCGCGATTATGGCGTGGGTGCGCAGATTCTCAAGGACCTTGGCCTGACTCAGCTTCGTCTGATCACCAACAACCCCAGAAAAATTGTTGGCCTTGAAGGTCATGGTCTCAGCGTGACCGAACGCGTTTCTCTTGCTACTCCGGCCCGCGAGCACAACGCGAAATATCTCAAAGCCAAAAAAGAAAAGCTCGGCCATTTTTTTAACTTCTAGCATGCCCTCCCGCCGCGGCCGTCTGAATGCCAAAGGAAAAAAGTTCGGGATTGTTGTCTCTGAGTTCAATGAATTTATCACCCGCCGCCTTCTTGAAAGCGCGCTTCAGGCTTTTGAACAGGCCGGCGCTCCGCGCAAAAGCGTGGAAGTGGTCTGGGTGCCTGGCGCTCTGGAAGTCCCCATGTTTTGTAAAAAACTTGCCATGAAGAAAAAATTTCACGCTATTGTCGCGCTGGCATGTGTCCTGCGCGGTGACACTTTCCACTTTGAGTGCGTGGCCGGTGAAGTAACGCGCGGCATTTCGCAGGCCGCGCTTGAAACCGGCGTCCCTATCGCTTCAGGCGTGATTACGGCGGACAATCTTGAGCAGGCCATTGACCGCGCGGGCCTGAAAGCAGGGAACAAGGGCAAGCACGCAGCTCTTACGGCGATTGAAATCGCGGACCTGGACGGGCAGCTCCATGCGTAAGCGCACCCAGGCGCGTGAATGCGCTCTTCAAATTCTTTATCAATTCGAGATGAATCCTGGTGAGCTTGAACAGGTCATCGCCGATTACTGGGCCCAGAACCCGGACTTTGAGGAAGAAGTGCGCGAGTTTGCCAACCGGCTTGCACGCGGCACTTCGGAAAACCGGAAAGAAATTGACTCTATCATTCAGAAAGCCGCAGACAACTGGGAGTTGGAGCGCATGGCTGTGGTTGACCGCAACATCATGCGTTTTGCTGTTTTTGAACTTATCTTTTGTGAAGATATCCCGCCCAAAGTTACCATCAACGAAGCCGTGAACATTGCCAAGAAATTTTCCCAGGAAGAGTCCGGCAAGTTCGTTAACGGCGTGCTGGACAAGATCAACCACTCCGTCAAACCCCGCCCGGCGTCATGAGCGCAGAAGATCCCAAGTGGATGATGCTGGCGCTCGGCCTTGCTGAAAAAGGCCGGTTCTCGGCGACTCCCAACCCCATGGTCGGGGCCTGTGTGGTTAAAAACAACAAGCTGATTTCCGCGGACTGCCATTTGAAGTTTGGCGGGGACCATGCCGAAGCCGCGGCATTGAAAGCGGCGGGGAAAAAAGCCCGCGGTGCCACCCTTTATGTTACGCTCGAGCCCTGCTCGACCTGGGGGAAAACCCCGCCCTGCATACCTGCAATTATTTCCTCCGGCATTAAGCGTGTTGTTATTGCCGCGCTTGATCCGAATCCCGCTCATAACGGAAAAGGCGTGTCCGCGCTGCGCAAAGCTGGGCTGAAAGTTACCGCCGGTGTTCTTGAAGCGCAAGCTGAAGAATTAAACCGCCCGTTTAACAAATGGATTCAGACAGGCATGCCCTATGTAACACTGAAAATGGCGCAGTCGCTGGATGGAAAGATCGCGGCACGCTCCGGCCTTTCGCGCTGGATTTCCTCGCCAGCCTCCAGGACTTTTGTGCATGAGCTGCGCGCGGAACAGGACGCCATCCTGGTGGGCAAGACCACTCTCTTCAAAGACAATCCCTTTTTGAGTCCTCGTGTTAAATCTGAAAAAGATCCGTCCCGTCCGTGGCGTATCGCGCTGGACCCCGACCTGAAGCTCAAACCCGGTGCCCGCATTTTCAAAGGTCCTCAGCAGACCTTGACTGTGGTCTCCGAGAGAAAAATACGCAAAATTCGTCCTGGCAAAACAAATCGCGCGCTGGTTCCTGTGCCGGAAAAAAACGGCCAACTGGACATGAAAGCGCTTTTGCGCAGGCTGGGTTCGCTTGGCGTTTCAAAACTTCTGGTTGAAGGCGGGGGAGAGCTTGCCTGGTCGCTGATTGCTGAAAAGCTGGTTGATAAATCCTACTGGATCATGGCGCCCAAGGTTCTGGGTGGCCGCGATACCCGCACCTCGGTGGAGGGCGCGGGTGTTGAAACGCCCGCGCAGGCTTTTGGCTGCCGTGTTACAGGTGTACGGAGATTGGGCGAAGACTGGGTCTTCGAAACGGAATTCAAATAATGTTTACCGGAATCATTTCAAACCAGGCGAAAGTGGTTAAAAAAGAAAAAAGGGGCGGGCAGGTGCGTTTCCGTTTCGCTTTTGTCCGGCCGGAGAAGCGCGCACTGCAAATGGGCGAAAGCGTGGCGGTCAATGGTGTTTGTCTGACTGTTGCCGCGAAATCCGGAAAAACTTTCGAAGCGGACGTTATGGATGAGACTCTGCGCTGCACCATGCTGGGACGCGTTAAAACTGGTGAAAAGGTCAACACGGAACGCAGCCTTCGGTTCGGGGATTCTGTTGGCGGTCATTTTGTTTCCGGCCATGTGGACGGTACCGGGAAAATTCAAAAAGTTGAAAAGCGAGGGAAGAATATTTCTTTCTGGATCAAGGCCCCGGCCGCACTAAAAAAATTTCTGGTACCCAAGGGTTCTATCGCCGTCGACGGCATCAGCCTGACGATTCAGGATGTCAAAGGAGCTCTTTTCAAGCTCTCGATCGTGCCCCATACTCTCAAAGAGACAGTGCTGGCGCAGCGTGGAAAGGGGAGCAGGGTCAATCTTGAAGTGGACCGCGCGTCGCGTGTCCCGGTTTCAGGCCTTTTGAAAATTTCGTCACTGAAAAAACAGGGGTTTTAATGCCTGGATTCAAGGCGCAGAATGTTTTCACCAATTTGTCAGGCCGCACCAAGGTTGAGCGGCTGGTTTCCGCGGAAGTCTGGGAGAAAGAAATCCTGCCCTGCGTACGCAAGGCGCTGGGGCCGCGGCTGAAGAAAGCACGTGGACGGATCGGTAACTGGGTGGTTGAGGCCGCGGGCGATGACGAGCACATCCATCATTTTTTTTCGCTGAACTGGTACCCGGAAACTTTCCCTCCGGATTTGTCCAGCTGGTTCCTTTCCTCATGCAAAGACCCGGAAGCGCTCAAAATACTTCTTGGCATTTCTTCTCAATCTGAACTTCAGGCACACTGTGACCGGGTTTTAGAAAGCCTGAAAGACCCCAAGTTCCGCATCCTGATCAAAGACAAATCACTTCTTGATATTGAAAATCTTTCGGGCGAAGAGCAGCTGAAGGGGTCTCTTTTCATGCCCGCATTTATTTACTGCCCGGAACTTTTTACTTCGCTCTCGCTCAACTCCACTTATTACGGCCAGTTCAAATCCAAAGCCGTGCTGGGCCCGCTGGAAGAACTGTTGATCCGCAAAGCGCGGCTGAATGAAAATGGTTCGGTGCAGAACCTGAACGATGTCTGGATTTCCATGCACGCGGGATGCGCGGAAGCGCTGACTCAAAAAGGCTCGCGCCGCGGTGTGGTGTTTGTAGGTCCGACCGGTACATCCAAGTCCACACATGCGTACGGTCTGGCCTCCGCGCGCAAGGAAAACAAAATGCATTCCGACGACTGGCTTTTTTTTAACGCGGGGACTGGACAAGTCCTTGCCGCTGAAAATTCTTTTTACATGCGTACGCCCATTGTTGAGTTTTATCCGGAGCTGGCACCTGTCCTGCTCAGCCAGCCGCTGGAAAATGTGCCGTTCGCGCCCGAAGACCATGATTTTCTTCAGAGGGGTGACGTTGAAAAAATTCTGGCCAGCCTTTGCAAGACCCCGGCCGCGCGTGCCATGGTCAGTCATTCCGCGTTATGGCCGGATTCCAAAATGGCCAAAACAGTCCAGGCTACGGACCTGTTTCTGATCAGGCGTGACTACAACGATCCAGTCTTGTTCCGGTCCATCGGCGTTGACGAGATGCTCCGTATCCTGACTTCTCCGGACAATGTGTGGCAGTACGCGGGCGGGCAGAATGGAGCTTTTCAGCAGCGGAGCACGGAATTTTACTATAATCCCTATCTGTGCACGGTGGACATTGATTCTGCGACCGGTCAGGCCGGAGAACTCGACCGTATGCGCCTGCATATCTGGCGCCAGCTGGGAAATATTAAGGGGCTGAAATTTTTTGTCATGAACGCGCGTTTGCCTGTTGTGCAAATGCAGGAGCGCCTGCGTGAATTTCTTGAAAGCGACGGCAGTGAAGTCCGTTTATAACCAAAGGGGGAAGTGATGAAAAAAATTCTGGCGATGGTTCTTTTAATGGCAGTTTCATTCAGCGGTGTTCCTGCATGGGCGGGAGAAGGTACGGCCGGCGATTATTTCACGGACATGGGCAAGCAGCTGGGCCGTGGCGTGCGTGACGTTGTCACCAGCCCCGCGGAAATTCCCTGCACCATGAACACCGAAATCAAGTCCCGCGGCGCGGGTGCCGGTATTTTCACCGGCCTTGGACTGGGCCTGGTTTACATGGTCAAGCGCATCGTGATCGGCGTTTGTGACATTGGCACTTTCCTGATTCCCCGAAGCGAGCCGGCGCAGCCTGTTGTCTGCTCCAAGCCGCAGGCATCTGCCTGATCTATGAAGATTGTTTCGCTCTGTCCGTCGATCACCTCGATTCTTTTGGCCATCGGCGGGCAGAACCTTCTTTGTGGAGTTACGGACCATTGTCCTGAAATTGACGGCACGGTCCGGCTGGGCTCCCCAAAGCTTTTGAATCTTAAAGAGATCGAAAGGCTCTTACCTGATTTGATCCTGGCGGACAAGGTTGAGAACCGGCCTGAAGAACTGAGGCCGCTTCAGCAGAAATTTAAAGTCGAAATTTTCGAGGTGCGTTCCATCCAGGCTGTCATGGACGCGGTCGGCACGGCGGGCCGTTTGAGTGGATGCCTGGAAAAAGCCAATGCCCTGATTGAGGAAATCCGCAGCACGGCCAGCCAGATCAAGGAGCGCGTTTCCGGAGAAACACCGCTGCGAACGCTCATTCTTTTGTGGAACACACCTTTCCTGACCGTGAATTTTGACACTTATCCTTCGAGGCTGATCGAATCCTGCGGCGCCTACAATGTTTTCCATCAGGACCCGGTGTATGAAATTCCGATCGAAATTGAGGACATGATCGACAACACCCCCCAGTTCCTGATGCTGGCTTCCGATCCTTATCCTTTTAAAAAAAGGCACATTAAAAATTTCCGCGACTACCGGATTTTTTCAAAAATTCCCATTGAGCTGGTGGATGGCCGCTTTTTTTCTCAGTACGGTCCCATCACGGTTGAAGCTCTCAAATATTTTGAGACACTGATCCAAAAAGCCAGGGGAGCGGGCATGGTGTCATGAAGCCCAAAGCATTCATGGTGCTGGGTACTGCTTCAAACGTCGGGAAATCATTCATTGCCGCGGCGCTGTGCCGGCTTTTTTCCGACTGGGGTTACAAGACAGCACCTTTCAAGGCCCAGAACATGTCCAACAATTCATTTGTGACCGCGGACGGCGGGGAAATCGGAAGGGCCCAGGCCGTACAGGCCGAATGCGCGCGCGTCGCGCCGAATGTCCATATGAATCCTGTGCTTCTCAAGCCTTCACAGGACAATCAGTCGCAGATGGTGCTGCAAGGGAAAGCTGTTGGAAATTATTCCGCGCGTGAATATTATGCCCGCCGTGATCAAGTCCGCGAAGCTGTTGAGGAATCCTGGCGTAAACTGGCCGCGGAATATGAAGTCATCGTTATGGAAGGCGCGGGCAGCCCGGTTGAAATCAATTTAAAACAAAATGACATTGTAAACATGCAGGCCGCGGAAATGGCGGACGCGCGCTGTGTGCTGGTCGCGGACATTGACCGCGGCGGCGTATTTGCATCTGTTCTAGGCACGCTGGAACTTCTGGCCCCTGATGAGCGGGCGCTGATCGATGGTATTATCATCAACAAGTTCCGGGGTGATATTTCTCTT
>CAZKMJ010000148.1:4813-6150 GCA_964553835.1 uncultured bacterium | reverse complement strand
TGCCGGCTTTTTGAAACTTCGCGATTCCGAACCTGAACTGGCAGAAGCGGAACTGGGTTATTTAGCACACATGACCAGAGAAGCCAGAAAATCGCTCGACAAGTTAACGCAACTACTGCTTGCTGGCGGATCAATCGACAGCTCCAAGATTCTGTCCACTGGCCCGTGGAACAAAGAGACCAGTGCTGATTGATCATGCCCCGCTACAAACTCCGCACGTTGCTGATCGTCTTGGCGCTGGGGCCGATGGTGTTGACGCATGGACAGGAAAAAGTTGCCTCGATTTACGGCGATTGGGAAGTTGAGGAGGTCGTCGAAAATGGCGAGGTCAAAAAACAAGAAAAGAACGCGGCGTTTGCTTTCAAAAATATAGGAAAGCTTGAGCGAGGTGAACAGAACCGTGACGGTTCCTCCAAGAAGGATTTTCAGGTCCTTGAAAGGGTCTTTGTTCCGGATATAGTGAAGATCGTTGTCCAGTTTGGCGGGAAGGATTTTCTGGATATAAAAATTTTCCACCCCGTCGCCTTCGATCAGCATGGCTTCCTCATCCCGATTGCTGACCTGGCTTGAACCCATAATGCCGGGTTTTACAGAAAGGACCTGCTTCTGCTCTTCATTATAAAGCGCCGTCATCTTGGGTACCTCTGGACGCGGGCCGACCATGCTCATGTCGCCTTTGAGCACATTGACAAACTGCGGCAGCTCATCCAGCTTGGTCCAGCGCAAAACGCGGCCAATCTGGGTCACGCGAGGATCATTTTTAGCAGTGATGACCGGACCAATACTTGGCGCATCTTCAATCATGGTGCGGAACTTGTAGAGCATGAATTCCCTGCCGCCAAGCCCAGTCCTTTTTTGCCGGAAAATAACAGGCCCCGGAGAATCCATCCGTATCAAAACCGCGATCAACAGCAGTAATGGAGAAATGGCCACAAGGGCCATGGCGCTAAGAACAATGTCGAGAGATCTTTTTATCAAATTAAATACCTCAGTAGAGTCAGGACTGCAAAGAAGAAGTCCTTAGCCTTGATTTTTTTGCCTTCTTCAGCCGTACGGCCGTTGTATTTTATCGGCAATTCGGTAATTTTAATTTTCCTTTTTGCGACCAGCGCCGTGACTTCGGGTTCAAAAGAAAATCGGTTAGCTCGGAGCCTCAGGCTTTTGATCAAGCCCGCCTTGAACACCTTGTAACAGGTCTCCATGTCCGTAAGTTCCAGCCCGTACAAAACATTTGTCATCCAGGTCAAAAACCGGTTTGCGACCCAGTTGGGAAAGGCCATGCCAGACGGCCGGGATTTGCTTAAAAAACGGCTGCCATAGACGACTTCCGCCGTGCC
>CAZKMJ010000148.1:3638-4803 GCA_964553835.1 uncultured bacterium | reverse complement strand
CCAGCAGCGCTGGAATGTCATGAGGGTCGTATTCATGGTCGGCGTCCTGAACAATGATAATATCACCGGTTGCCCGCCGGATACCGCGGCGAATGGAATATCCCTTACCGCGGTTGATCCTGTTTTTGAATAAACGGATGTTGTTTTTTTCTGACCGGTTTTTAAGCCGCAGCATCTTTTCTTTTTCGTAGGTCCTGTCGATCGACGCGTCATCGACAATAATGATTTCATGTTCAACAGGATAATTCACGGACTGCACATATTCGATCAACTGCTCGATCGTGGCATGCTCATTGTAAGTGGGAACAATAATTGAAAGCTTCACTGAATTTTCCATCTATTCCAAAATTTTATCAGACCCGCCAGAAAACCTAGACCATAGCTCAAATGCAGGGCCGCAAAAATCAGCGGCAGGACCAGTACATATTTCCAACCCTTCCGCGCCCCCAAAAGCAGCGAAGCGGTCAAAAGTGCCGCCATGTAAACCAACGCTACAACCTGCGGCATAAAAAGCAGGCCGGCTATTAAAAATGAAGGCACAAACTGGCGTGCGCTCATCTGGCCCGGATGTTTTTGAAAGACGCGGACTTTCCAGAGGCCGTACTGAAAATATTGCTTCCAAAGGCCGGGTAGAGAAGCGCGGCTGTAATACTTTGAACGGATGTCAGGCGCCAGCAAAAGTTTGCGGCCCATTTTGCGGAGCCGGTAATTGTATTCGTCATCCTGATTACGGACCAGCTCCTCGTCATAGGGACCCGCTTTTTCAATGGCTTCACGCGTGTAAGCTGGAAAAGCAACCGTGTCTGCAAATTTAGGGCTCACGGTCCCCACCCTGAAAGCGGATCCGCCCACGCCAAACTTTGAACTCATCGCAATAGCGATTGCCTGCGCCATAAATGTTTCACCGATCGTTTCTATCGGTCCCCCGGCTCCATCTGCCCCGCTTACCTGCAAATGATCAACACAGCGGCTGACATAATCAGACGCTATTTCACAGTGCCCATCAACGCGAACGATAATTTCCCCCTTCGCGCGTTTGATGGCAGCATTCAGTCCCGGACTTACAATTTTTCCAGGGTTATCAATTAGAACCGCACCGGGATATTTTTTTTGAATTTCAAGGATCTTTTCCCGCGTCCCGTCCGTTGACATGCCGTCGGCAATA
>CAZKMJ010000148.1:0-3628 GCA_964553835.1 uncultured bacterium | reverse complement strand
TAATTTCCATACGCTCTTTGGGATAATCCTGTCCCAGCACCGCTTTCAAAGCGCGTTCCATATAAGCACCCTCATTTCGTACAGGCATGACCACAGAAACAAAAGGCATGTTCACACCAGCCATAATTTCGCTCCAAAGGGTAGCTGTACCGCGCTTTCGGATACGGTACCAGACCGGAAAAATGAAAGGGCTATTTCAGAAACTTTTTCCGGTTTTAAGCTAAGGCCGTTGCTGCCTGAATTTTTGTAACCCTGCGAAAACCCGTAAGAAGATTTTCCGGAACCCTGCCCCTGAATGACCAGGACATTCTTACCAAGCGCCGCGGTCCGTTCCGGAACCGTGATCCCGTATAAAACACAGGTCGAAATGCCTGAAACCGCGGCCAGATGAGAAACGGAGGAATCAACACCGATAAAAAAATCCAGCGCCCCGATCCGTCCCACCAGCTCTTTCCAGGCCAACCCGGAATGCACGTGCACGCCGGCCAGACCATCTTTCACCATGTTCATTTCCTTTGATGCCGCCATGGAGCCAAAAAGATGAAATTCCGCAGGCAGATGCTTCTGCATCAATGAAATCAGCTGCGTATATTCCGCGGGCAGCCAACATTTGGCTTTGACATGCGAAAATGGCTGGATACCGATATGTGTTTTACCGTCATTTTTTTTGCCGGCTGAGGCTTTGAGTTTTTTCGTAATCTCTTCAAGTCCTTTTTCGATTTCTAAACTGTTTAGCGAAAGCAGGGTCTGATTGGAAAAAAGATCATGCCGGGTCTCGTCCCACAAAAGCATACCGGCCCCGCCACAAGCCAGAAGCGAGGCGCCGCCGCGCGCGTACCGCCAGCCATGCTTTGAGGATGCCCGCGCAAACCTTAAAAGAATATTTTCGCGCTTGCCTGCGGGGCATAACGCGTAAGCATCGCTGTATTTCCGGCCCAACAGTTTTGATCCCAAATTTAAAAAATTCATCCAAGGTGCTTTGCGCTCATCCCAGACCAGAATTTCATCAACCAGGTTCATCTGAGCCAGGATATCGGAAGATCCATTGCCCGATACAATGGCATCCATGCTCGCACCCTTTGCTTTGAGCGCCTGAAGCGCGGGCAGGGCCAGAATCGTGTTGCCAATTCCCTGCACTGTGATAATCAGCGCTTTCATGAACGAATCAGTTCCAAAAAAATTTTTTCGCAGTCTCTGGCGTAAACATTGAGATCAAAACGCTCGCGAATCCTCTCTCGTGCTTTTTTGCCCATGGATTTCGCGCGACCGGCGTCATTAAGAATCTTTAAAACATACTTTGCGAGATCCTGCGGTTCGCCTGGACGAGCCAGAAATGCCTGTTCCGGACTCTGGATGATTTCAATATTGCCGTTGACCTTAGTGGCAACTACCGGACGCGCCATGGACATAGCCGTAATCAGGGTAATAGGACAACCTTCTGGCTCTGTAGAAGAATGGACGAAAACGTCTGACGCCGCCAGCACATCCGCAAGATCATCGCGAAATCCCGGAAATAAAACCCGCCTGGACAGGCCAAGACTTTCAGCAAGCTGGCGAACTTCTTTTTCATATACGTCATTTTCAAAAACCGGTGAGCCCACGACCGCGAAACGCGCCGTGGGAACTTCAGCGGCAATCAAGGCCGCTGCTTTCAGGAAATCTTTCTGGCCTTTCCAATGGGTGAATCTTGCGATATGACTGATCAGTATCTCGCCCTGCTGAAGCCCCCATTCTTTTCTGATTTTCTCAGGGCTAACTTCAGGATGATAAACGCTTGTATCAATTCCGTTAGGAACGATTGAAATTTTTTTATGAATACCGGCCTCGAACTGCTCACTAATGGCTTCAGATGAAACAAAGATATGACCTGCCCAGGACGCCCACAGGTTCAACACGCGGCGAAACAGCCCGAACGCTTTGTCTTTTGAAACGATTTCCTGCATGTCCCAGACCGGAATTTTTCCAGCCATGCGCGCGGCCAGCGTTCCGTAAAAATTCGCCAACAGGCCTTTGGTAAAGACAATCTCAAAACGTTCTTTTTTAACAAGTCCGGCGAGCGATGTCGAAATCAGAAAAAAACAAAGGAAATTATAGGTTGTGGCAAAAGGATTAAAAACATATCTTCTGCCCAGCCGCATGCTGGTGGAGATAAACGGCGGCCTTCTGTAAAACTGATTTTTTATTCCTTTTTCTCGTAGAATCTGAGGAAGCTTTCCATCAGCGGGACAAAGAAAAACCACTTCAAATTTGGAGGAATTCATTTTTTCCGCCAAATGGACTGAATTGTATTCTATCCCGCCCATGCGGGACTCCTGCATCAAAAAAGCTATTTTGACTTTTTCAGCCAATGGATTTCTGCCTCTCGTGAAGCCTGGCATACATCATGAAATAGTAAAATGAATCCAGTACCGCGAGGAGAAAACCGCGGTATCCGTGCAGGAAACCCCTTTTAATAAGAAAAGTGTTCATGAAAACCAGAAACGGATAAACCACAGCCCGCAAAAGGCTGGATTTTTTATTCTGCTTAATCATCTCGTCCGTCTCGTAATGGATGTATCGGTCGAGCTTGACCAGCCAGGTTCGCAAGTCCTTGAACCCTTCATGCAGAAAATGCCCTTTTAAAACTCCGGCCTTTCCATCAAGCAAGAAGGGTGCGTGGACTTCACGGGTCTCGTAGCGCCCCTTATCCCGTCTGAAAAAACGCAGTTGATAGTCCGGATAAATGCCGCCGTATTTCATCCATTCACCATAAATGAAATTTTTTCTGGGAATACGATAGCCGTTGATCCCGGGATCAGGATTATCAAGGATTTTCTGGATCTCATTTTTTAAAATCGGGTCAACGACTTCGTCCGTATCTACAATAAGCACCCATTCATTTGCGCACTGGGGAATGGCCCAGTTTTTTTGCAGCGCGGAATTAAGGTATTCATGCTGGATAATTTGAGCGCCATATTCCCTGGCAATATCAAGAGTGTGGTCCGTGCTCCAGGAGTCGCACAAAAGGATTTCATCGGCCCATTTAACGGACTCGAGCGTATTCCGGATTGTTTTTTCGGAATTGAAAGCAGGAATCAGAACTGTCAGTTTAGCTGCCAAAAGTTTTAACCACTTTCGCGGGATTGCCTGCGGCTAATGTATTTGCGGGTATGTCATGCAAGACGACGCTGCCCGCACCGGCAATCGCTCCATTGTGGATGTGTACGCCCTGCAAAACCGTGACATTCGCACCAAGATAGGCACCGTTTTCAACCGTGACCGGGGCCTGGGAAGGTGGAACATGTTTTCTGGCATCGCTTTCACCGGCATCCGTGTGCGTCAAAATAGTCACACGCATCGAAACCGTAACGCGGTCCTGGATTTCAACTTTGCCCTTGAGGTCAAAGAAAACTTCCCTGCCGAAATAGCAATGCGACCCTATTTTCAGGTTGCGGTAATCTTCACCCGCGTTGTGGATGGTCAATGGCGAGTGAATAATGGTGTCCTCCCCGATTGAAGCACCATACTTGCGCAGGGTAGGAACAATCAGCTTAGCCGGCATGATTAGAAGAAGCGCGTTGACACCTTCGATTTTGTAGGCAGCATAGGCAATCCAGATCATGATCTGGAAGAGGCCTTTAATAACTGG
>CAZKMJ010000147.1:0-6161 GCA_964553835.1 uncultured bacterium | reverse complement strand
TCATCCGCAAAGTTCACAAGAAAAACCGTCTCGTAAGCCCCCGTGTTGTTATTGCAGTTCCTTCCGGTATTACCGAAGTTGAAAAGCGCGCAGTGAAAGATTCTGCTGAACGTGCCGGCGCGCGCAATCCTGTTTACCTTGTTGAAGAACCTATCGCGGCGGCGATCGGCGTCGGTCTTCCGATTCACGAGCCCGCGGGCAACATGATCATCGACATCGGCGGCGGCACCACGGAAATCGCTGTGATCTCGCTTTCCGGCATTGTTTTCTCAAAGAGCATCCGCGTTGGCGGCGACGAATTTGATGAAGCGATCGTCACGCACATGAAAAAATCCTACAACCTGATGATCGGCGAACGTACCGCGGAAGAAATCAAGATCCGCATTGGTTCGGCGTACCCGCTCCAGGAAGAAACCACTTTGGAAGTCAAAGGCCGCGATATTCTCGCGGGCCTTCCCAAGACTGTCACCATTACAAGCGAAGAAATCCGTGAAGCCCTTTCTGAACCGCTTTCCACGATCCTTGAAGGCTCCCGGATCGCGCTTGAACGCACTCCGCCCGAACTTTCAGCCGATCTTATTGACCGCGGCCTGATCCTGGCCGGCGGCGGCGCGCTGCTTCGCGGGCTCGACAAGCTTATCAGTGAGGAGACCGGCTTGCCGGTCCATGTGGCGGATGATCCTTTGACTGCCATTGCCCTGGGCACCGGGCGGTATTTGAGCGACTTCCATCTTCTGAAGCGGCTTTCTGTGAATACCAACGGCGTCAAAGAATTCGGCTCCTGATTTAACTCTTTTTCCCTTCAAAATTTAAACTGGGTTTTTAAATGCGGACACGCCGTTCGTATTATTTCTGGGCTTTTCTTTTCCTCCCTCTACTCGTCTTTTTTCAAAACCCCGCGATCAAAGAGCCCGTCCAGGGCTGGTCTGTTTCCTTGATGAAACCTGCCCTGTCCGCCGGCGAGGGGGCTTCCCGTTTTTTTACGGACATCCGTACTGCTGGTGAGCGTTTCATCCGCAGCTTTCGTGAGCAGGGCTTTCTGGAAGGCCGCGTTGCCCAGCTGGAGTCCCAGCTGGTCCGCTTCCAGGAGCTGGAAAAGGAAAATGAGCGGCTGCGCAAGCTCCTGGATTTCCGCGGCAGCACTACCGGAAAAACAATCGCCGCGCGTATTGTGGGCTGGGACCCTTCACCCTGGCGCAGGAGTTTCATCCTCGACAAAGGCACGAACCAGGGAATCCGCAAAGACATGGCTGTTATTTCCAATGAAGGCCTTGTGGGCCGTGTGCTTGATGCCGGGCCCGACACGGCCCGCGTCATCCTTTTGACGGACCTGGATTCCCGCGTTAGTGCCATGACTGATCAGACGCGCGCCACCGGCATTGTGGCAGGCAGTGGTGCGGGTCGTTTGAAGGTGATGTACCTGGATCTCGAAAGCGCGGTCCAGGTCCCCGAAACCGTCCTGACATCGGGCCTTGGCGGTCTTTTCCCCAAAGGTCTTCGCATCGGCAAAATTACTTCCGTGACTCGCGATCCTTCCGGCCTGCACCTTCAGGCGGAAGTTGAACCGTTTGTTCCGTTTTCAAAATTGGAGGAAGTGCTTTGCCTAAACTCTTCTCCGGAAAAATCCTGATCGCGGTTATCGCGGCCACGGTTCTGGACCTGTGCGTCCTGCCCGTGTTCGGCGCGCTGCGTCCTGTGCTGGCCTATCTGCTTGTGGCTTATGCGGTGCTCTTTGCTGAGAACCGGGGCAGGATTGTGGGTATGGCCCTTCTGGCAGGAGGGTTGCGCGACCTGGCCGGTATTGAGCCGTTAGGTGTCGAAACTGCTGTCCTGCTCCTGAACGCGCTGGTGCTTGGTTTTGTCGTTCCCAAGATCGAGCGGGAATCCACCTGGATGCGCGTGTGTATTGTTTTTATCTTTATCATGACCGTGTTTCTTTTCAGGCTGACCGTTTCGGCTTTTTTGACCGGCGCGAACGCCATTCCTTCCGACTATCTGTCTGCCGCGTTTTCTTCCGCGCTCACGACAGCGCTGATTTCGCCTTTTTTCTTTTACCTGTTTCAGGCATGGCTCGGGGGCCGCTCCATGCTGAAGCAATATGAACTTTTCAGATAATGCGCGCGTTCATTGTTAAAGCTCTGATGTACGCAGGTTTGATCATACTTGGCCTCGGCCTTTTTCAGGTCCAGGTTATCCAGGGCGGTTCATTCCGCAAACTGAGTGAACAGAACCGTGTGCGTTTGATCCCTGTGGAAGCGCCGCGCGGCCGTGTTTTTGACGCCAAAGGCCAGCTTCTTGCCACCAACCGGCCTTCTTATGATGTGGTGGCCACGCCTGAAGACGTGGAGCCTGAAACTTTCCCGCGTCTCGCCAAACTTTTAAACCTGCCTGAAAAGGAAATCCGCCACCGCATGAGCTCGCCGCGCGAGTATCCGTTCGCGCCAGCCATGATCCAGAGCGATGTTCCCCGTGAACTCGCGTTTCAAATCGAAGAAAGAAAGCCCGAACTGCCGGGCGTTTTTGTGCAGGTTTCTTTCCGCCGTTTTTACCCGTATCAGGAAACTGGGTCGCATATCATCGGTTTCATCGGAAAAATCAGCGAAGAGGAATACAGAAAGGCGGACCGTGAGCGTTACGGCATGAACTCTCTGGTGGGCCGTGCTGGCATTGAAAAGATTTTTGATGAAAAACTCCGCGGCTGGCGCGGCGGCAGGCAAATTGAGGTCAATGCCAAAGGCCAGCTGATCCGTGTTTTGTCCGAAAAGAACGCGCAGCCGGGGGAGGACATCACGCTCACCCTTGACCTGGAGCTGCAGAAAAAAGTCATGGAATCCATGAAAGGCAAGCATGCTGCCGTGGCGCTCATGGACCTTGAGACCGAGGGGCTGATGGTTTTGGCCAGCACGCCGGCTTTCGATCCCAATGCTTTTGTGTCGACAACGCGTGCCAAAGAAAGGATTTCGTTTTTGAAAGATCCGGAAGCACCTCTTCTGGACCGCGGCATCAGCTCAGCTTATCCGCCGGGCTCCATTTTCAAGCTGATCACGGCCATGGCTGCGCTGGAGCTTGGTAAAATCACTCCGGAAACCCGCTTTTACTGCAACCGCACTTTCCGTTTGAAGACCGATTCCCGCCCGTATCATTGCTGGTATGAAGGCGGCCACGGCAGCCTCAATCTTTATGAAGCACTGGAACGCTCCTGTAACGTTTATTTCTATAATCTCGGTTCGAAGCTGACACCGGAAGAAATCGCGCATTACGCGCATGAGTTCGGGCTGGGGGAAAAGCTTGATATGGAGCTGACGGCCCAGACTGCGGGCCTGGTGCCGGATTCTGATTGGAAAAAACAGCGACTGCATCAGCAGTGGTATCAGGGTGAAACGCTCAGCTTTGCTATCGGGCAGAGTTATCTTCTGACTTCGCCTCTTCAGATCCTGCGCCTGAGCGCCATGATTGCCAAAGACGGGATGAAAGTGGAGCCTCACCTGATCCAGGAGAAAGATCTGCCGAAGCAGGAACGCAAAATTGCCATCCACGCGGAAAATCTGAAGGCCATCCGCCGCGGCATGCTTCAGGTAGTGGAATCCGATTATGGAACCGGCCAGCTGGCGCGCGTAGATTTTGGAAAGTTCGCGGCCAAGACCGGCACCGCGCAGGTCCCGCCCAAAAAGGCGCATGGCTGGATGACCGGTTTCTTCCCTTATGACAAACCCAAAATCGCGTTTGTTGTTTTTGTGGAGCATGGGGGATCGGGAGGTATTTCCGGCGCGGCTATTGTGAAGTCCATGCTTCAGAACTGGAGGCCTGATGCTGCGAAAGTGGCTTAAAGAGACCCACTGGCCTCTCGTATTTGCCGCGGGTGGACTTGTTATTATCGGCACGCTGTTTATTTACAGCGCGGCCTATCATGATTCCGGAAACTATGAGGACAAGCAGATTTTCTGGGTTGTTGTTGCCACGGCCATTCTTTTTCTGGTGCCGCTCATGGGTTACAGGACCTTTTTGAGTATTTCGTATCTTTTTTATGTCATCGCCATCATCCTGCTGCTGGCGGTTTTTATTTTTGGAAAGACCCGTCTTGGCGCGCAGCGCTGGCTGAGCTTTGGCCCCATCATTATCCAGCCTTCGGAATTTGCCAAGATCGCAACGGTGCTGGCGCTGGCAAATTTCCTGGGTTCCAATAATCCGCTTGAAAAAAAGTCACGCACGGCATTCCTCGCGCTGGGCATGGCATTGCTTCCATTTCTGCTGATTGCAAAACAGCCAGACCTTGGTTCAGCAACTTTGTTTCTGCCTTTGGCCGCGGTGCTTTTGTTCCTGTGGGGCGTGCGTTATCGTGTTTTCATTGTTTCAGCTGTACTATTTCTGATCGCCGCGCCGCTTGCCTGGGAATTTTTAAAAGAATATCAGCGCAAACGCATCCTGGTTTTCTTAAATCCCAACCTGGACCCGCTGGGTTCCGGCTACACAGCGGTACAGTCCAAGATCGCGGTGGGTTCCGGCGGGCTTTTCGGCAAAGGATATCTGGCAGGAACGCAGAGCCAGCTTCAGTTTGTTCCGGAGCATCACACGGACTTTATTT
Organism: uncultured bacterium; assembly: GCA_964553835.1. Lineage (GTDB taxonomy): Bacteria > Omnitrophota > Omnitrophia > Omnitrophales > Aquincolibacteriaceae > CAYLPP01. Next base: position 1,579 of record CAZKMJ010000147.1, on the reverse strand, counting down.
TCTGCGTCATTGGGGAAGAGTGGGGATACGCGGGCGCGGTGCTGGTGCTGACATTTTACGCTTTGCTTTTCCGAAGCGCGTTTCAGGTCATGGAAGGAACCACGGACATCAAGGCGAAGCTGCTGATTGCCGGGGTGGTTTCAGTGCTGTTTACGCAGGTTTTCGTAAATATCGGCATGAGCTTTGGCTTGATGCCTATTACAGGCATTACGCTGCCTTTGATCAGCTACGGCGGATCTTCATTGATCGCCACGGCCGTGGCTTTGGGATTGATTTTAAGTATTTATAAAGAACGGTCGATTTTTTGATTCACCGCACTTGTGCTGCCAGCACAAGTGCGGTAAGGCATAGTCCTGATGGGGTTATTTTTCACTGCGCTTGCGGAGTCCCGCAAGTGCGATGAATCACGGTCCTGTTGGGACCATGTAGTCATCGGGGCGTGGCTCAGCCTGGCTAGAGCGCCTGCTTTGGGAGCAGGATGTCGCAGGTTCAAATCCTGCCGCCCCGACCACCTTTGTTTGAACTAGCATCTTTGATCATCCGCAGTCATATTGCAATTCCCGCCATCGTAAAATTTGAAGTTTCAAATGCTGTAAGTTATTATTCTACAATTGTTTAAATACCCCCAAAAAACCATGCGTAATTCAAAAATCAGGAAAATAATCAGTTTCCTCGTGATCGCCGTCATTTTTTTTTCTGACCTGGCGCGCGCAAATCCTATTCTTATTTCCGGTGCAGCAGCCCCGGAAAAGGTTCCTGCCGTTCAGTGGTCCCTGCCTCCGGCGCTTGGGGAAATTAGTGACAGTTATGTGCCTGGAAAAAAATCTTCCGGCTTTGTTTTTCACATCCAGACCACCCATGGACACTATGAAGCAAGCCGGCAGGTCGCGGAAATTATCCGCCATCTTCAGCGTGAGTACAAAGCGAGCCTGGTCCTTGCTGAAGGCGCCGCCGGAGAGCTTGATCCCGGCTTTTTGAAATTTTATCCGGATGCTGAAAATAACCGCCGCATGCTAGACCTTCTGGCGCGCAAAGGGCAGGCTACGGGCGTGGACCTCGCACTGAGTTCGGAAGGTATCCGGTCATCAGGTATCGAGAGCCCGCTTTTTTATCGCCTTGGATTTAAAGAGTTTAAAAAAGTCATTTCCAGAGCAGATCAAAGTGAAGAGTTTGTTGCTCGTGCCAAACGCGAAATCGATCTCGAAGCCTCAAAAATATTCTCGCCAGAATTCAAAAAAGAAATGGACCTGTGGTTCCAGTATCAATCCGGTCACCGGGACTTTGGCGCGCTGACCCAGGACCTGAAGCAGGACGCAAAAAACCTTCTCAATGTCGATTTTGAAAATCCGTTTTCCCAGTTTGAATGGCCCCAGCTGACCCGTATTGTGATTTTGAAAGAGCTTGAAAGCAGAATGCGTCCGGAGCTTTTAGAAAAAGAAAAAATAAAACCCGGCGCCCCGCCCGTGGTCTCAAATCGCCGGGAATTGCAGGAATTTATCCGTGTTTCACGCGGGACCGGTTTTTCCTTCCGCGATTATCCCCAGATAACCTTGCACAATGCCTTTCGGGTTCTTGAAAG
>CAZKMJ010000146.1:0-6216 GCA_964553835.1 uncultured bacterium | reverse complement strand
GTTTATGACAATAACATCATGGACGCGCCCGCGATCGCGCGTGTGCTGGAAACCCGCTCTTCATTTTTTAAGTTAATCGAGGCCACCAAACCGGATAAGCTGGTAACAATCTCAAGTCACAGCATGAGATTAAAGGCCCTTGTTGAGATCGGTTACTGGCCTGTGGACATGATTTCAGACGATTCCGCGATTTTCTGGAAGGCGCTGGTCCACTATGGCGGCGACTACCGTGTGGTGCCCATGTATGTCACGCTTTCCATGGACGTGGTTATGTCTGACACTTTCCTGAAAACCATTACACAGATCTATAAACAGAAAATGCGCTGGGCCTGGGGTGTGGAAAACTTTCCCATCGTCATGCGGGCTTTTATGAAGGTAAAGGAAATTGGTTTCTGGCGGAAAATGCGTTACATCATCAAACTTCTGGAAATGCATATTTCCTGGGCCACGCTGGGGTTTTTAATCACCTTCATCGGATGGCTGCCCGCGATTTTCACGGGGCGGGAATTTTCAGATTCCGTGATTTATTACAATTCGCCACGCATTGCCGGATTGATTTTTAACCTGGCCTCCTCGACCTTCATCATTACCATCCTGCTGGCACAGGCGCTGCTGCCCAAGATGAAAAAGAAAATTACGCTGTGGCACAGGCTGATTTACGCTTCGGAGTGGCTTCTGATCCCGCTGGTATTTACTTTTCTGAGCAGCCTGCCCGCGCTGGACGCCCAGACCCGGCTGATGCGGGGGAGGATGATGGAATTCTACGTGACGGAGAAGAAGCGCAAGCAGGTTTAGGCGATCGCCTGCAGGGTTTCGGCAGGGGCTTGGGCTATCCATGGATCCAGGAGATACTTCAGCAGTCCGAGAATCCTTTTCGCACGTTCTTCCTCGAGTTTTATTATAAACTTGTTTTTTATAATATCCTCTCTGATAAGTTCCAGAGTCTTTCGGGTTTCAGGTGTCAGCTTATAGTCTTTCGGGAGGTTGGAAATCGTTGCGATCAAGGCATCGCAAGCAGCTTGCCATTTGATCATGAGATCTTCCATCGTGCCAAATGCGTCACCAAAAACAAAAACATTTCCGTCCCAGATGGATTGAATATACATAAGTAATGAGATGATATTTTCAGGTTTGTTATCGAGAGTCAGTTCGAAGGTGATTGCCCACATTTTGTCTTTACCCAATAGGGGTGCAATGGCATAAAGGGCCTTTCTAAAATATCCTGTCGTAAAACCGTTAGGATGAGGTGTCTCAGACTCATGTTTATGCATTTCTTTAAGGAGAGATAATATCTTTTCTTCCACTTCGGGGGTCCATTTAAAATCTTCGCGATTATTAGTTAAATCCGTCAGCAGTTTAAGGGTCTGAGCAAATTCTGCTTCAATCCTGTCTCGGGCTGTTTCGTCAACGACGGTCCCGGGAGCGGTTATTTTATTGTGTTCAGAGATCAAAATATCGATTTTTCGGAGTTTGCTGGTGATGGCCTGCATGAAAATCTCGGATTTATCAATATCTGTGGGGAGTTCATCGCTCGGGTTATCAGGATTGAGCGGGTTGTCGAGCGCAGTTTCGCTGCTGACGTTTGCATCCTCTTCTGTCGGTTCTTGCGCTGAATCTGATGTGGGCTCGATGCGGATGTCATCAGATAGAAAATCAAAAGAAGTTTCCTGCCCAGTTTGGTTTTGCCCTTGAACTTCAGGTGGAAGTACCGGTTTAGGCGTTTCAGTATCTTGTCCGGGCGTTGACGGGCTTTGGAGATTTTCCGGGGCTTCAATTGCCGTGGGCTCTAATGCGGCCTGGGATTGTAAGGGGAATAAGCCGAGATAAAAAATTGGAAGAATCAATAAAGTTATATATTTAGCAGTTTTTCTCATTTGAACCCTCTCTAAATAGATAGCATTAAGAACGCTTATTTAGTTTACGTTTCTTACCTGTATCTGGATTGGATGCCCTAGTCAAATAATATCTATTTTTATCTACGCTATTTGAACCGTATACGGTTTTGGCGGTAAATATAATTTCCCGGCGGTTTTTTCTGAAGTTTCAGGCCCTTGGAACGTGAGTTTATAAAAGGCATGTGAAATGTGGTTTGTAGAGAAGAAAGGGCTTTACATGGCGCGTTATTCCGGAGATAATTTCTCTGTCCGGCAGCACCGCCGGTTTCTTTCAAGCCAAAGAGGAGGCCCCGTCCCATGGCAAAGAATAAAAAAGACGAACTGGATGAAAAAATCCTCGACGTCGACGCAAGTATGCAGGGCACCATCACCTTTAAAGACCCCGTCAATCTCCGCATCAATGGAAGTTTCGAAGGCAAGCTCGACACCCGCGGTAATCTGACTATCGGCGAAAATGCCAAGGTCAAAGCCCAGATCAATGGTGACCGTATCATCATTGCCGGGAAAGTTACGGGCGATGTCCATGCCACGCAGGGCCTTTCGGTCATTGCTCCGGCTGTGATCCAGGGCAATGTTGTGACGCCGCGCCTGAGTGTAAGTGAAGGTGCTGTGATCGAAGGCCAGGTTTCCATGATGAATGTGCGTGGAAGCGGGGAATCTCCGGATGTCACCATGACCCTGAGGGACGTGGCGCAGTATCTTGAATTGGAAGCTAAAATTGTTGAAGAGTGGGCCAACAAGAAAAAAATACCGGCCCGCCATGAAAACGGCGACTGGCTTTTCTCCAAGGCGGCGGTGGACCGCTGGATCCAGGAAGAAAACAGCCGCGTCTGATTTTTTGAGGTTTCATGAATAATATGTTGAGTATCGAGGAAGTCAAAACTTTCCTTGATATCGATCATACCGAGGTTGAGAAATATCTGAAGGCGGGAAAACTTCACGCCTATAAAATCGGCGGGACCTACCTGCGCTTCCGCAAGGAAGAGGTTCTGACCCTCCGTTCCGAGCTGCTCCCCAGAAAAAGCAAGGCAAAGCCCAGGGGTTTCATGACGGCGGTTTCGGATTTCTGGTCCTTCAATAATTTTTATGTCCTCTCTCTGATCATCGTCGTCGCGCTGGCGGTGCTTGCCGTCAAGTTTTAAGGGCATGCAGATTTTCCAGGGCATTGACATTAATAGTGTCAGCCGCATGAAGGCCGCTGTAGAGCGGCGCGGCAAGCCCTTCCTCGACCGCATTTTTACCCCGCAAGAGCAGGCCTACTGCGAATCCAAGCGCATGAAATATGAGCACTACTCCGCGCGTTTCGCGGCCAAGGAAGCGGCCATGAAAGCTTTCGAGATCCGCAAAGGCAACCGCTACCGTTTCCGGGAAATTGAAGTGCGGCGAGCGGCCACGGGCAAGCCGTTCATCTATCTTTCTCCAAAAGCCCGCAAACTTTTTGGCGTGAAAGCAAACGCGCAGATCGAGCTTTCCATGGCACATGAGCGTGAGTTTGCCATCGCCACTGTCATCATGGTCAAGCCGTGAACCGTTCGCTGATCGTCAATGCCGACGATTTCAACCTGACGCGCGGTGTGGATCGCGCTATTCTGGAATGCCATGACAACGGCATTGTTTCCAGCACCACGTTCATGGCCAATCTCCCGGTGGAAAATTCCACAGTCAGGCAGCTGAAAAAAAGAAAGCGGCTGGGGCTTGGCATTCATTTGAATGCCACCTTCCAGTTTCCCGTTTCAAATCCGGCGCGTGTCCGTTCTCTTTTGAAGGACGGAAAATTCCGGAAAGTGGGTGAGCAGCTGGCGCGGCCCCCAAAAGCAAAAGAGTTGCTGCATGAATATTCCACCCAGATTGAAAGATTTATCAAAATTTTCGGCTGCAAACCCACTCACCTCGATACCCATCATCAGCTGCACAATGATCCATTTTTTCTGGGTGTGCTCGCGGAAACCGGCAGGAAATTCAGGCTGCCTATCCGCGCTTCAAGCCTGATGCTTCAATCTAAATACGCGGCATTCAGAAAGCAGACGGTTGCGCGGTTTTTCTTCGGAAATCTGACTCCTGAAGGCCACTGGACCCATGGCCCGCTTGAAACCATTTTGCAAAATTTGCCTTCGGGAGTAAGTGAAATCATGTGCCATCCTGGCGTTGTGGACAGTGATTTGAAGGCCGTCAGTTCCTTTACCACAGGCCGGGCGGTGGAGCACCGGGTCTTCGCCTCGCCTTTTTTTCGCAAACTCCTTGTGGAACAAGGCGTTGCGCTTCGCCATTATGGGGTATAATTAGGTAATGCTGCACCAATCAATTTATATGGGAGGAGGCACTGCTTCGCGGTGAATATCCTGCTGACCAATGATGACGGACTTCATGCCGAAGGCATGAAAGCGCTCATGGCAAGCCTGCCCAAAGGCGTGCATGCCGTGGTCGCGGCGCCTGCCACTCAGCGTTCTGCTTCCAGCCATTCCATCACGCTTGGCCAGCACCTCCGTGTTGAAGAGGATGTTCTTAACGGTATCACGCGTTATGCCGTTCACGGCACTCCTGCTGATTGTGTCAAGTTCGCGCTTTCGGGCATCGAAGGCTTTTACCCGGACCTGATTGTTTCAGGCATCAATCACGGCTCCAACACTGGCGTCAGTGTTTTCTACTCGGGAACCATTTCCGCGGCGCGCGAGGGTTTTATCAACCGTGTGCCCTCCGTCGCGATTTCGCTTTGCAGCTCGACCTCTGAAGATTTTGAAGCCAGCATGGACATTGCGCGCAAGATTATGACGGGCTATGTGCGCGGCCAGTTTCCCAAGGACGTTATGCTCAGTATCAACGTTCCGGCACTGCCTTTTGAAAAGGTGCGCGGTATCAAGGTCACAAAACAGGCGGCTTCGCATTTTATTGAGGAGTTCATCCCGGAAAAAGCACATGACGGCAAAAAAGTTTTTACGCTCGCGGGAGAAATTGAAATCTTCGACCCGGACGGCACCAGCGATGAAGAGGCTGTGGCCGAAGGTTACATCTCTATCACACCCCTGAAAATCGACCTTACCGATTACCGTTACATGAAACAATTCGAAAACTGGGTAAAACAGTCCAAAACCTGATTTAAGGGAGGTCTGCCATGGCCAGGAATCTTTATCCCAATTACATTGCCGGTAAATGGGTCAAGGGAGCGAGCGGAAAAACTTTCGAGGACCGCAATCCCGCGAATTTCAAGGATGTAATCGGGCTGTTTCCGGACTCGCGCACCCAGGACGTTGAAAACGCGGTGCAAGCCGCGGAGCGAGCGTATGCTGCATGGCGTTTGGTGCCTGCGCCCAGGCGCGGTGAAATCATCATGAAGGCCGGGTTGATTCTTCAGGAAAGAAAAGAAGAACTCGCGCGAGTCATGACGCGTGAAATGGGCAAGGTGCTGAAAGAAGCGCGCGGCGACGTGCAGGAAGCCGTGGATATGGCTTTTTACACCGCGGGGGAAGGCCGCCGGCTTTTCGGCCAGACCACCACAAGCGAGCTCAAAAATAAATTTGCCATGTCGGTCCGTATGCCGATTGGCGTGTGCGGACTGATCACTCCCTGGAATTTCCCGACAGCCATTCCCTCCTGGAAAATTTTTCCCGCGCTGATCTGCGGCAACACGCTGGTGTTCAAGCCGGCTGAGGACACACCGCTTTCCGCGCACCTTTTCGTGAAAATCCTGGAAGAAGCAGGCCTGCCGCCCGGCGTCCTGAACATGGTGCATGGCGGGGCGGAAGCCGGGCAGGCTATTGTGCATCATCCTTCTATCCGCCTGATTTCGTTTACGGGTTCTTCAGAAGTCGGGCGAATGGTGGCTGAGCAGTGCGGTCGCGCGCTTAAACGTGTGTCGCTTGAAATGGGCGGCAAGAACGCGCAGATTGTCATGGCCGACGCGGACCTGGAGCTTGCGGTTGAGGGCGGTGTGTGGGGCGCTTTCGGCACAACGGGGCAGCGATGCACCGCCACTTCAAGAATTTATGTCCAGAAGCCGGTTTTTGAACGCTTCCGGAAAGCACTGGTCAGCCGCGCGAAAAAAATCAAAATCGGCAATGGTCTCCAAAAAGGAATAGAGATGGGGCCGTTGATCAATGAGGCGCAGCGCAAGCGCGTGCAGGGTTATGTTAAAAGCGGCATTGAAGAAGGGGCGAAACTCGAATGCGGCGGGAAAGTCCCGAAAGGCGCGGGCCTGAAAGACGGTTTCTTCTTTGAGCCTACGGTTTTCACCAACACAAGGCCGGACATGAAAATCATCCGGGAGGAAATTTTCGGGCCGGTGACCTGCATTATTCCGGTCAAAAACCTCGAAGATGCCATCGCC
>CAZKMJ010000145.1:0-6224 GCA_964553835.1 uncultured bacterium | reverse complement strand
GTTTGGAGAAAGCGTTTTTTTCATCAATTCTGACCTGAATGTTCAGATTCAGCTTTAAATTATAATCCGGCACGGTGATATGCAGAAAGCCTTTTATGTCATCCGGGCCGTGCAGCTTGAACGCAACCCCCGCCTCTTTATAACCCACCAGCAGCTGACCCGGCTTGAGCGCCAGGCCAGGCAGATAGGGCTTGAGTCCCTCGAAAAACCTTTCCTGCAGGTAGCCACCCGGCTCGGCAAACGCCATTTCCGTTTCAAACTGGATATGGTCCAGGTAATCGGTGCCAAAGGTGATACTTCCCTTCATGCTCCCGCTGGCGCCATTCAAGCTGTCGGGCTCCATCCAGCGCACATCCTCCAGGCCCAGCTCCTGCACCCGGATTTCGAGCTTTGAAAACCATTCTTTGCCGGCCCGGTAGTAAAGTGTGCCTTCCGCACCCTGCTTGGCCGAGCCTTCCGGCCGGAAATTTTGAAAATCAAACTTGGCACCTTCCTTCGAAAAGACCTGAAACAAGGAGCCCTGCGACTGGATCCCGGTCACTTCAAAAGGAAAGCTGCCACTCGCAGTCTTCAAGCTGCCCTTCAGGCCCTCAATACGTATTCTGAAAGAACGGTCCAGCTCTACCCTCTTCCGACGGATAGGCGCGGTCAGGTATTCAGCAGCCCCCGCGTTGAGACTTCTCTCCGCCAGGAAGACCAGAATGGGGCCCCGGAATATGAATAGAGTTACCCCGGCGGCCGCAAACAGCGCCAGCATGACTGCAATTTTTTTCATGATTCATTCTATCATGAGATGGCGAAGTCCGCCTTGACCACGGCCGTGACTTTCTTCTCATAGGAAGAAGTATCGTTGGTGCCCCAGTCCGAAACTTCATAGGAGTTGGCCGGCGTGATCTGGAATACCCCCATTTTGGCCGAACGCACCGCCCCGATTTTATTGCCTGAGGAAGAAGCGATTTCCTTTGCCCTTTTACGGGCGTCCTGGGCCGCCTGCTTGAGCATCTCCACCTTGAGGTCCGACAGGCGGGTATAGAAGTAAGAGGGCGAATTGGAGCTCAAGGCAACGCCCTGGTTGATCAGGTCCGTGACATGGGCGGAAATTTCCGCTACCTTCAAAACATCCCCGGAATTCACCTGGATCCCCTGGGTCAGCCGGTAAAAATCAATCTGATTAGTGTCGGTGCCTTTCTCATTCTTCACATACAGGGTTTCTGTGATGACGGACTCCAGCCCCATTTCCGCGGAAGTGATCCCCTTCTTCAAAAGGTACTCCTCCACCAGCTTCCGATGCTCATCCAGTTCCCGGTAGGCCTCAGTCATGACCGGATTTCTTGTGGAAAAGCTCAGGCGCCAGTAAATCGAGTCGGAAATGATCTTTTTCTCGGCCGAACCCGTGACATTGATGACTTCGGCGTTGAACTTTTTGACCTTCAGAAAGCCCTGCGAAAAAATCGACGACGAAGCGATGGTGGCAACGCAAATCAGAATGCCGAGAATGACAATTTGAGAGTCTTTGAGGGAGATTTTCTGTTCCATGGCGGGTTTTCCTTTGTTTTTTTGGGTGAGTGATTTGGTGAAGCGAAGAGATTATCGAGCGGGAAAAATAAAACTGAAGTGCTTTACAGAAAAAACTTCAGATTTTTTTAGAAATCAAAAAAATCAGCGCGATCATGAGGGCGACCGCGCAGACGCGAGACAGGATATGCAGGGGTTTTTCACCCCAGCTTTTGACCCGGGGCAAAAGGACTGTTGAAAGAATGGTAAACCAGCCGGCAGCGCCGGCCACAAATGAAAGAGGGAAAATATAAATGGCGTGCGGACCGCGGGCCGCCTCGAAATGCGCCACCACCATACCAGAAGCCATAATCCAGATCAGGATCACGGCCGGATTGCCCAAAACCACAATCAGTCCGATCAGGAAACTGCCCAGAAGGCCGCGCGTTTTTACATCCGGATCTTTGGTATTCATGCTGGGCTTATGAAAGAGGATTTTCAGGGCCATAAAAGTCAGCATCAAGCCCCCCGCCCATTTCATGGGTACCTGGAATTTGGCCACGGTGGCCTGAGCCCCCATGACGCCGGCCACCATCAGAACACAATCAGCGATTGCGGCACCAAGGCCGGTCGCCATAACGGCGGTCGGGCCGCGCTGCATACCGCGATGAAGGGAGATAATGTTAATCTGCCATCCGAGAAGAGAGATGAGGAAGCCGGTCAGAGCGCCGCCCAGAATCAGGACCATCAAACGCCGTCAGATCCAGAAGCATCCTGGGCGTGAAAAAGCTGGTCAAAGACCGGCATACAGTAAACAGGCGCCACAAACAGGAAGAAAAGCGGAATGGCGGCAAGCGCGGTTTCAAAATTGACCAGCAGCAGGATCCCGGCGCCAAACGCCAGGTCGAGATAAAGCAGGGACTTCCATTTGGAAAATTTCATGGCAGTCAGCTTGGGGTAACGGACCTTGCTTACCATGAGAAAGCTGAGTAGAAGGATTAAAAGAGAAATACCCCAGGCAAAAAACACGGTACCCGTCCAGTTGTTCTTGATGGAGGCAACCAGGGTCATATTTAGAATGATTGCGCAGGCGGGTGTGGGCAGACCTTCAAAAGATTCCCGTATCGGGCCGCCCAGATTGAACTTGGCCAGCCTCATAGCCCCGGCGCCAAGGAAGGCAAAAAGGACCATCATCAAATAAATCTCGCTGGGGTGATTGAAAAACATGGCGGACACAATAAACGCGGGCGCAACCACAAAAGAAACCATGTCAGCAAGAGAGTCGAGCTCCTTGCCCAGCTGAGTGGGGTTTTTGAAAATCTTGGCGATATTGCCGTCCAGGGAGTCCCAGATAATGCAAAGAATGGCCAGAAAGCACGCGGCGCGGAAATGGGAATGCGCGGCCATGATCATGGCAATAAACCCTGTGAACAGGTTGAAGAGCGTGATCATGTTCGGCAGGAAAGTCAGGTACTGGTAAATCGGTTTTTTACGGCTCATTAACCCATTCTCCTAAGATCGTTTGCCCCGCTTTAACGTACTGCCCGATTGTGACGGAGGGCCTGAAAAGCCGTTTGGGCAGGTAGATTTCCGCCCGGGACCCATAACAGATGATACCTATTTTACCCCCTCTTGCAAGCCCTTCTCCCATGGTCACGTCGCAGTGGATCCTTCGCGCGATGGCCCCCGAAATCTGGCGGACCAGCGCCTTGCGCTCGCCGCCATCAATTCCAAGCCAGTTACACTCATTGACCTTAACCGATTCCTTGTCCAGGGCATTCAAAAATTTCCCTTTTTCATATTTTTGGTAGGCCAGTGCGCCTTTAATGGGCGAACGGTTGACGTGAACGTCAAAAACGGAAAGAAAAACCCCGACCCTCCAGGCTTCTTCCTTCAGGAAACGGTCCTCAAAGCAGGTTTCTATCTCACAGACACGGCCATCGGCCGGAGAAAGCGGCCCGTCACCCGGGGGCAGAGGCCGGACCGGATCACGGAAAAAAGCCAGGTGGCAGGCCATGGCAAAAAGGCCGGGCAGAAACAAGCCTGGCAAAAAGAAGGTGATGCCACTAGCGACAATCGTAACAAAGATGAAACCTTTCCAGGCTCGAGGATCAATTGGCATGGTTCATTATAGGGGGCGGAACCGGAGCAGGAAAACGTTTTTTATCAAACTCCCGGCGGAACCTTGGAAGGTTTTTTATAAACCAGAGCGAGCCCAGAATGCAGCTGATACCTGAAATCCACAGCATGCGCGGCGCACCGATCCTGGAAGCCATGAAACCCGCGAACAAGTTCCCAAACGGAACAACCCCCAGAAGCGCAGTGGTATAGAGTGACATAACCCTTCCCCGCCGGTGGTCTTCCACCACCATTTGAAGTACGGTGTTACATGAAGCCAGCTGCATCATGACGCCGCCCCCCGCAAACGCCACACACACCAGGCTTAGCGCTAGATGGCGGGCAAATGAAAATCCCAGAAGGCTGACTCCAAAAATAAAGGCCGCGGCCGGAATAACCCGGTCCAGATGGCTGTGGCCCTTGCGCGAAGCAAGAAACATCATGCCCAAAAGCGCGCCGCTGCCCGCAGCACCAACCAGGAACCCAAGTGTGTGTGGGCCTCCACCCAGGATTTCCTTGGCAAATACGGGCATAAGCACCATGTAAGGCATGCCGGAAAAGCTGGTGATCGCGACCAAAATCAGAATGACACGCGCGGGAAAAAAATGAAAAACGTAGCCCAGACCTTCGCGCAGGCTTTTGACAACATCCAGAGAGTGGGTTGGCAGTGGTTTGGCATGGATTTGCATGGCCGCGAGTGCTATTAGCGCAGAAAGAAAGCTGATGGTGTTGATCAGAAAGCAGGCGGACTCGCCTACCCACGGAATCAGGATCCCGGCCAGGCTGGGCCCAATCAGCCGCGCCAGGTTGACCAACGAGGAATTCAGCGCGATGGCATTGCCCATGTCTTTTTTGTCCACCATGTCGACCAAAAGCGCCTGACGGGCCGGAATGTCCACAGCGTTGATCAGCCCGATGAAGACCGCGAGCACAGCAATGTGCCAGACCTGAATATGGCCAGTAGAGGCCAGAAAGAAAAGAAGAAAGGCCTGCACCATGGAAAGAGTCTGGGTGATTAGAACCATGGCGCGGCGGCTGGTGTGATCCACGGCCACCCCTGCCAGCGGCGCGAAAAGGAAAATTGGGATCTGGCCCAGGAAACCGACCATGCCCAGAGCAAAGGAAGAATGGGTCATGCGGTAGACCAGCCACTGCTGGGCCACCTGCTGGATCCAGGTGCCGACCCAGGAAATCCCCTGTCCGAAGAAGAAAAGGCGGTAATTGCGGTAACGCAAAGCGCGGAACGTTGACATCGTTCTATGATATCATGGTTTTATGCTTCAGCCGTTCCCGAGAAATTTCTTTACCCACCGCATTCTGACCATCATGCTGATCGCCCTCTGCTTCACCTGGTTCTACCAGCATGTTTACCGGCGTGTGCTGATCGGCGGAAAAACCATGGTCATGGAAGACGCGACCCAGAAAAGCATCATCACGCTCCGCAAAAATTTTGACCGCGGAAAAGTCAAAAGCCTTCGTTTTTACATTTCGGGAAAAATTGACGGAAAAGCCGGTGTGGAACTGCTGCATGAGCAGTCCAAACGGCTACATTTTTCAATCGGGCCGGGAAAAGTCCAGTCACCTCAGGAGATCGCGTGGGAAGATGATGCGGTGACGCTGGTGTATAGCCCCGAAAACGTTAGTCAGGGGACCCTTTCCATCCGTTACCAGTTTGTCACGGACAAAAAGTAATCAAGCCGCGTTCAGGTTCTGTTCTACCACCTGAACCAGCTCCGCGGGCTTGAAAGGCTTGCGAAGGCAGGCTGCGGCGCCAAGGTCGTGGGCCTTCTGAATATTTTCTTCATCCAGGATTCCAGAAACCATGATGATGGGGATATTTTTTGTTTCTTCACGCTGTTTGAAAGCGTCGCAGAACCAGAAACCTGAAAAAAACGGCATCCGCACGTCGAGAAGGATCAAATCCACTTTATTCTGGCGGGATTTTTCAACGGCCTGAAGCCCGTCATGGGCCAGAATGACTTCGAACTTCTGCTGTTCAAGCGCCTGCTGCATGATCTGGGCCATTTCGATATCGTCATCAACTACGAGGATTTTTTTGCGGTCCATGTCCCCTCCTTTTTAGGAAACCATGGTTTCCGGCCCCAGACAGGCAGGCGGTATGGCCGTGGGTCTTCCAAGGAAATAACCCTGCGCGCTTGAGACCCCAAGGTCGGTCAGCACAGTAAGGTCACTTTTGGATTCCACGCCCTCGGCCACGACTTCAGCGCCAAGGCTTGTCGCCATCCGGAGCAGGCGTTTAAGGGAACGCATATTGGCATGTTCTTCAGTAATGCCGGTCACACAGCGCTTGTCGATCTTCACAATGTCCGGCTCCAGCAAAATCAGACTTTCAAGACAGCTCCTTCCAAAACCCAGATCATCGATGGCGATCAGAACACCGGCCTTGCGCAGCTGCTTGACCGGTTCCAGAAGATATGAAGGATCACCAATGATCTGTTGTTCACTGATCTCAACACAATACGAAGTCCCTCGCGTATTAAGGGATTCAAGCAGGTGCTCAATGGGAACACCCATGAGAGTTGAAGGAAAAAGATTCACGTGCCGGCGAATATGCGGCGGCAAAACAACGGCGGAAACAGCGCATGTTTTAA
>CAZKMJ010000144.1:0-6315 GCA_964553835.1 uncultured bacterium | reverse complement strand
ATCAATCACGCTGCATTCCACACCCTCTTTAGCCATTTCGTCAGCCGCAGCCAGGGCCTCCCAGACCAAAAGACCGGTGGCAACAAGGGTCACGTTTTTTCCATCGCGCACTTTCACACCCTTACCGATTTTAAATTGGGTTTTTTCGCTGTGCACAATCGGGGCCTTGGGCCTGCCGGTGCGCATGAAAACCGGGCTGGAAATCTCCGCCATCTGGTCGGTCAAAGCTTTGCAGCAATGTTCGTCTGATGGGTTCAGGACCACAAATCCGGGAAGTGAAGTGGTCAAAGAAAAATCTTCAATCGACATCTGGGAAGCGCCGTCTTCCCCCACCGAAATGCCGCCGTGGGAGCCGACCATTTTCACATTCAGCTCGGAAAATGCCGCGCCCATGCGCAGCTGGTCATAGCCTTTGCTGATCAGGAAAGTCGCGAAGCTGGAAGCGAAAGGAATTTTACCGCAGGCCGCAAGCCCGGAAGCAAGTCCGCAAAGATGCGCTTCCATGATACCGATGTCAAAAAAGCGCTCGGGAAATGCCTTGCCGAAATCCGCAGTTTTGGTGGACTTGGAAAGGTCCGCGTCCAGCACCACTACATTCGGGTTCTTTTTGCCAAGCTCCACAAGCGCCTTGCCGTAAGCATCACGCGTCGCCATGCCGAGTTTCTTTTCCATATCAGGCAAGCTCCTTCAATGCTTTTTCCATTTCTTCCTTGGTAGGCGCAACGCCGTGGAAATGATTGTTATTTTCCATAAAAGAAACGCCCTTGCCTTTAATGGTGTGGCAGATAATCATGCACGGCTGATCTTTAACTTTTTTAGCGGTTTCAACGGCCTTGAAAATCTGGTTGAAATCATGGCCGTCGATTTCCTGGGTGTGCCAGCGAAATGCCTTCCACTTGTCGGCCATAGGCTCCATGTCGCAAATTTTGGCTGTGGAATCATCCAGCTGGAATTTGTTGTAGTCCAGGAAGGTGATGAAATGGTCAATCTTGAAATGAGCAGCCATGGCCGCGGCTTCCCATATCTGGCCTTCATTAGTTTCGCCATCGGACATGACAACGTAAGTGTAGTAATCCTTTTTATCTAAACGGCGAGCGAGTGCGTGGCCCACACCAATGGAAAGACCCTGTCCAAGAGAACCGGTCGAGGCTTCAGCGCCGCCAAGCTTGCGGCGGTCAGGATGGCCCTGCAGGACACTGCCCAGATGACGGAAAGTTTTCAGAAGGCTGCGGTCAAAATACCCGGCTTCAGCCAGGCATGAATAAAGAAGCGGGGTCGCATGGCCTTTGCTCAAGATCAGCCTGTCCCGGTCCACCCATTTGGGGTTCTTGGGATCATGGCGCATGATGGAAAAATATAGCGCGGTCAGAATCTCAGTGGCTGAAAGCGAGCCGCCCGGATGACCGGAAGCAGCCGCAAAGGTCATTTCAATAATGTCCCGGCGGACCTGCCTGGCTCTGGTTTTAAGGTCTTCGATAGAAGGCTTATTCATGGTGTTTTCCTGAAGGGGCATAAGAAGGCGCAATATAGCGGGTTTTGCTCCTGAATTCAATAAGGATTTCAGCAAGTTTGCGGGCCCCGTGAACAAGAGACGGGCCAGGGGCCAGAATGTCACCAGATGTGATTTCATATAAGTGATTGCCTCGCACGGCTTTGATTCTGTCCCAGCCCTGCCTTGAAACTATCGTGTCGAACTGCACTTTTTTACCGCACCAGGAGGCCACAATCAGATCAGGGTCAGCGGCCAGGACCTCTTCAGAGGTGACCACCCGCTGCTTCGCGCTCTGCCCGGAGCTTTTGGAGGCAAAGACGTCTTCCCCGCCAAACATCTCGATCAGGTCATGCACCCAGCCAATACCTGTGACCAAAGGCTCGTCCCATTCCTCAAAATAAACACGGGGTTTCATGCCATCAAGCGCCTTGCGTGTCTCTGCCGCCATCTGCTCCAGCTCCCGCAAAAAACCGTCCCGCATTCTTTCCGCTTTTTCTTTTTCGCCCAGAATACGGCCAACGGCCAGAAAACTGTCCCCGACTTCTTCAAGCCTGCGTGGGTTGATGATAAAAACGTTGTAACCTTCGTCGATCAAGTCGCGAGCAATGTCTTTTTGAAGATTCGAAAAACCGAGAATCAGATCGGGATTTAGACTGCGGATCCTGTCCATGTACACGGTCGTAAAGGCCGCGACTTTGATTTTCTGGCGGGCTTTGGGAGGACGTGAAGCGTAGCCGGAAACACCCACAATGCGGTCGGCATGGATCAAGTTAAAAGCCAGTTCCGTGGTTTCAGCGGAAAGGCATACAACGCGGTAAGGCCAGGAGGTCTCCTCAGACCTCAACATAAATATCTTCGCCGTCTTCCTTCACCTTGAAGGTAGGCTGCTTAATACGGTCATTAAAAGAACAGACACCGTCTTTAACGTCAAATTCCCAGCCATGCCAGGGGCACATGACTTTACCGTCTGTAATGCCGCCTTCTTCAAGCGGGCCGCCCTGATGAGGGCAGACAGAATAAATCGCGTAAATCTTGCCTTCATGGCGGAACAAGGCAATGGTCTTGTCTTTGACTTCGACAAGCTTTCCGGTGTCATCGGGGATTTCAGATTTTTTTGCGACCTTCACAAATTCGGGCATATGCGTTACATTATACAAATGATTCAGGAGAGCATGCATAAAAATATTCTGATTGTTGCTTCAAGCGAAGCCGACGCTAATCTGTATTACACCACCCGCTTCATGGCTCCCGATGACTTTGTATTCATGCAGATCAACGGAAAGAAGCACCTGCTTATGAATGACCTGGAAGTTGACCGGGCCCGCCAGCAGGCCAGCGTGGACAAGGTCCATTCCACTTCCGCCCTTGCCGCGGCTTACAAAAAAAATATGACAAAAGACCCGGCTATCTCGACCTGATTGAGGAATTTGCCAAGTCCCAAAACGCCACCGAGTTCACAGTGCCGGGCAATTTCCCTCTTTCCTTTGCCGACCGCCTGCGCGAACGTGGTATCAAGCTGGAAGTTAAGAGCGACCCTTTTTTTGAAGAGCGCACGGTCAAATCCAAACAGGAAATCGCGGCCGTTACAAAAGCCATCCGGTTCACCGAAAAAGCCATTGGAGCAGCCATCGCGGCACTTCGCAAATCCGTTCCTAAAAAAGGCAAGCTGTACCTGCGCGGCGAAGTGCTCACAGCCGAAGCCATCAAGAAAATCATCAATGTCAGCCTGATGGAAGACAACTGCATCGCCTCCCATTCCATTGTGGCCTGCGGCATTCAGGGCGTGGACCCGCACAACCAGGGCTCCGGCCCGCTTTACGCCAACCAGTCCATCATCATGGACATTTTCCCGCGTGACGCTGAAAGCCGCTATTTTGCCGATATCACCCGGACTGTAGTGCGCGGCAAGGCTTCGCCAAAGTTAAAGAAAATGTTCAATGCTGTAATCGAAGGCCAGAAAATCGCTTTCAAATCCATCAAAGACGGCGCGGATGGCGGAGAAATCCACCGGGCCATTCAGAAATATTTTGAAGACCTGGGATTTGCCACCGGCGTGCAAAACGGCCGCATGCAGGGATTTTTTCACGGCACGGGCCACGGGCTTGGACTGGACATTCATGAAGCTCCGCGCATCGGCGGCGTAAAGGACATCTTAAGGGCGGGACAAATTGTGACAGTTGAACCGGGTCTTTATTATGAGGACGCGGGCGGTATCCGCATTGAAGATGATGTGGTGGTCACTAAAACCAGCTGCCAGATCCTGACCAAAATTCCACGTATTCTAGAAATATAAAAGCAGGAAATTTTTCCGGTCCTCGTAACGGGAAATGATTTTTCCCGGGACTCGAAAAAACTTCCTGCTTTTTTTGTTATTTAGGCTTTCGCGGTTTCCTCAACCGTAAAGTGAGTAGCACCCTTGTAACCCGGATGCTTTTTCATCTTCTCAACATACTTCTTGAGTGAAGCAGAAGTCAGCAGTTCGCCAATTCCCACCGGCTCCAGGCTGACAAGCCCGGTCAGAACTGCAAAGTCCGCAAGCGTGACTTTGTCCCCTGCAATGTAGCTCTGCTTGCCCAGGTATTCTTCCAGGCGTTTCAAGGCCTTGACCACAGGCGCCTTATCTTCATCTGTAAGCGGCTGGTTTTGAAATTTGGCCTTGATCAGGCATTTCACAATGGCCTTGTAGAAATGCAGGTCGCAATAATCTTCAATGTAACGCGCTTTTGCGCGGCCGTAAGAATCTTCCGGAAGAAGCGGCGGTTCCGGATATTCATCATTCAGGTATTCGATAATGGCTGTGGATTCGTAAATAACCTGACCATCATCCACCAGAGTGGGAATTTCGCCGTTGGGGTTCAGCTTTTCATATTCCGGCTTTTTGTGGTCTTCGGTTGAAAAACTCATGGCCTTGATTTCATAGTCGAGGCCTTTTTCTTCAAGTACTGCGAGGACTTTTCTGCCGTAAATGGATGGGGACGCGTAATAGACTTCAATCATGGGAAACTCCTGTATGTTTATTATTTTCGTTAAGTCTTATTATACCTGATTATTTCTCTTTCAGGAACACGGAAAGAAGTTCTTTATTGGTGGGATACTTCTCCATGAGCTTGACCAGAGCATCGGCCGCCTTCACTTTGTCCTGCCCGGCAAGCGCGGAGCGCAGCTTGCGAACACCCTGGTACTCATCCTTATCAAAAAGCAGCTCTTCCTTGCGCGTGCCCGTCATACCGATATCCACGGCAGGGAAAATGCGGTGACCGGAAATATCTCGGGAAAGCACGATTTCCATATTGCCCGTACCTTTAAATTCCTGAAAAATGACTTCATCCATGCGTGAGCCGGTATCAACCAGGATGGTGGCCAGAATGCCAAGCGACCCGCCGCCCTCGATTTTGCGCGCGGAACCAAAAATCCGCCGCGGAATTTCAAGACCCCGGGCATCAACGCCGCCCGAAAGCGTGCGCCCCTGCCCCCTTGTTTCTGAATTGTGCACGCGCGCAAGACGGGTCAAAGAATCCAGCAGGATCATAACGTCCTGTCCCGCGTCCGCCTCTTCGTAAGCTTTTTTCATCAGTTCGCTGGCAACCCGCACATGGTTTTCATACGGCAAATCAATTGAAGACCAATGCACTTCGGCTTTGGTGTTACGTTTGAAATCCGTGACTTCTTCCGGCCGCTCATCAATCAGCAGGCAGTACAATTTAATCGTCCGCTCAGCCGTAGTAATGGCCTTGCACAAATGCCGCAGCAGTGTGGTCTTGCCGCAGGTGGGTGGCGCTACAATCAGACCGCGCTGACCCTTGCCGATCGGACAAAGCAGGTCCATGGCGCGCATGGTCGGCTCAGGCAGCCCGGCCTCAAGCCGGATCCGGGGCGATGGATCAATAGAAGTCTTGCTTAAAAAGCGCCTCTCCGCTTCCGTGGTTTCCTGGCGCGGGCCCTGGTCCTGCCTGCGGAAATTCCGCGGGTCCTGGCCACGATTCTGCTGGCCGTGCTGGGGACGGTTCTGATGAAAATGACGGTCGCGGTCACCTCGAAAATTGCCTCTATTCATTTTTATGCTCCAAGAAACCCTTTTTCCTTCTATTCATAAAAAGCAGTAAATCCCCATGAGAATAAAAATCACCGCTGCCGCTTTCTGCAAAACACCAGCGGGGATTTTTTTAGATAAAAATTTTCCTCCAAAAATTGAAACCGCGGAAAGGACTCCAAGTCCGGAAATTACACCGGCCAGGACTGGAAGCGCGGGGAATCGCGCCGCGAAAAGACCAGAGGCAATCTGTGTTTTGTCTCCCCATTCTGCCGTAAAAATCATCAAAAAACCCCAGACAAATGGATTATGCGCTTTGCCAGCCTCCGCTTCCTCTTCTTTGCGGTTGGCCAGAATCAAAGTCCCGCCGATGACAAACAGAACGCCAGAAGCGATTTTCAGGACCCGCAATGGAAGCATATGCGGCATGACGGAGCCAACGACAACCGCAGCCCCGTCCACCAGCAGGAAAGCCAGCATAACGCCCAGCCAAAGCAGGAGGTGCTTGCGCGTCTTGGAAGCAAGCAACAAAACCGCAAGCATGGTCTTGTCACCGAATTCAGCCAGCATAATAGAAACAAAAGGAATCAGAAAACTCATCAGAGCACCATGCGCACGCCCTTGATTTTTCTCAGGGCCTCATCAATCGCGTCCATTTTTTCCTTGGAGGGTACAAGCACCTCGACGTTGTAAGTAACATATTTGCCGCCCGCGGAGCGGTTGCCTTTGATAGCGGGTGTTTTAACGTGAAGTTCGAGAAGAGTGGTTTCAATCAGAAATTCCATGCCCGCGA
>CAZKMJ010000143.1:0-6320 GCA_964553835.1 uncultured bacterium | reverse complement strand
TTATGAACTGAGCCCGCTTCTCTGGAAAAAAGTCGGCCGCGGTTTGAGCGCGGGCCGTGTGCAGTCTGTGGCGCTTCGTCTAATCGTGGACCGTGAGCGTGAGATCCGCAGTTTCGTTCCAGAAGAATACTGGTCGCTTGAAGCAAAGCTCCTGAGCGAAAGGCCGGAAAATGCCAATCGGCCTTTCAAAGCAAAGCTCGACAAGATTGGAAATGAAAAAGCTGATCTAAAAGACAGGGAGACCACCGAAAAAATCAAAGCGGAAGTTTCGAAGCTCCCGTTCAAGGTCGAGAAAGTCGACAAAAAAGAGCGCAGCCGCAACCCGCAGGCGCCTTATACAACCAGCAAGCTGCAACAGGAGTCCTACAATCGTCTGGGATTTCCGGCTGCCAAAACCATGCGTGTGGCACAGAAGCTTTACGAAGGTATTGACCTGGGCTCTGAAGGCACGGTTGGTCTGATCACTTACATGAGAACAGACTCCGTGAATATTTCCGTGACTGCGCAGGCGGAAGCTTCGCAGTATATTCAGAAAAAATACGGCGAAAAATTCCTCCCGCCGAAACCGCCTGTTTACAAATCTAAAAAAGGCGCACAGGAAGCGCACGAAGCCATCCGGCCCTCCTCCGTGCTCCGCGAACCGGACACCATTAAGTCTTATCTGACTGATGAAGAGTTTAAACTTTATGACCTGATCTGGAGAAAATTCGTATCTTCCCAGATGGTGCCTGCCGTTGATGAGAACATTTCGATCTCGATTTCTTCCGGCGGTAAATATTTTTTCAAAACTACGGGCCGCAGGAACATTTTTCCGGGCTTTGGCGTTGTGTTTGGCGCGGCTTCCGCCCAAGCTGATGAAAAAGACAAAGACGAAGACGAGGGCGAGGAAAATCTGGAACTTCCCGCGCTTGAGGCCGGCGAACTGCTGAAACTTCTTGATTTGATGGGCGAACAGCATTTCACAAAGCCGCCCGGACGCTTCAATGACGCCAGCCTTGTCAAAATCCTGGAAGAAAAAGGCATCGGCCGTCCCAGCACCTACGCGCCTACGATTTTCACGCTGCTTTACCGTGAATATGTGAACCGCAAGGGCGGCGCGCTTATGCCGACGGAATTGGGCGAGACCGTGGCCGATCTGCTGGTGAAGCATTTCCCCAAAGTGCTGGACGTGGAATTCACGGCCAATATGGAAGAAGAACTCGACAAAATCGAAGACGGCGAGCTGGAGTGGAAACAGGTCCTGATTGATTTCTATAAACCGTTTGAGACCGACGTGGCTGTGGCGCGCGAGGAAATGAAGAACATGCGTCAGGAAGCCATTCCCACGGAGTATAATTGTCCGGTCTGCAGCAAGGTCATGGTCATCAAGTGGGGACGTTTCGGAAAATTCATGGCTTGCTCCGGTTTCCCGGACTGCAAGACCGCGCGTCCCATCCCGACCGGCGTGAAGTGCCCGGAACCGAATTGCGGCGGTGATATGATCAAGCGCCTTTCCAAGAAACGCCGCACTTTTTATGGCTGCTCGAACTACCCCAAGTGCAATCACATCATGAACAAGCTGCCCAAAGAAGGCGACGGCCTGAGTGAAGACGACAAGGCCTCGGAATCCGACAAGGAAATCGCTGAAACCTGATGAACGTTCACGTTCAAAATTTTCTCAAGTTCCTTGAAAGCGAAAAGAACGCGTCTTCCCACACAGTCAAAAATTACGCCATCGACCTGCGTGAATTTTCGGTTTTCACGGAGCAGAAGGGAATTGAGGGAGTTGATTATGTCGACATCCGTTCCTTTCTTGCGCTGCTGAAGGACAAAAATTATTCCAAAAGCTCGATTTCAAGAAAGCTTGCCTGCATCCGTTCATTTTTTAAATATCTGACCCGCGAAGAAGTGGTCAAAACCAATCCTTCCGCTGGAATTGCCACGCCGAAGCGCGAAAAGAAACTCCCCAGCTTTCTTGAGAAGGAAGAAGTCAAGCTTCTGATCGAGGCACCACTTTCCAGCAATAACTGGGAAGGCAAGCGTGACCGCGCCATCCTTGAAACCCTTTACAGCTCCGGCCTGCGTGTCAGCGAACTTGTCGGTTTGAACCAGGATGATCTCGATTTTTTCAGTGGTCTGGTTCGTGTGCGCGGCAAAGGCAAAAAAGAGCGCATCGTTCCGGTTGGTCCGCCAGCGCTCAAAGCCATTCAGGAATATACCCAGCAGAAGCCGCCCAAATTGCGCGACAACGGGCTGAAGAAACCTCTCTATCTCAATCGCTCCGGCGGCCGGCTTACAGACCGCAGTGTCCGGCGTATGATCCTGAAATATTGCCGCACAACGGGACTCAAGAAAGAAGTTTCACCTCACATGCTTCGCCATTCTTTCGCCACTCACATGCTGGACAACGGCGCGGACCTTAGAAGTGTGCAGGAACTGCTGGGCCATGAGAACCTTTCCACGACCCAGATTTATACCCATGTTACGACCAAACGCCTGAAGGAAGCCTACGAGGCTGCGCATCCGCGCGCCTGAAGGTAAAAATGATTTTTTTATATAATCTGGCTTTTTTAATTTTCGGGATTTTTTATCTTCCCATTTTTCTGGTAAAGCTCCGCCAGGCCGCGGAACCGGGGCGCTTGCTCCGGGAGCGCATGGGTTTTTATGCCGCACCGCAGTCTGGGAAAAAAAGGGTCTGGCTCCACGCCGTCAGCGTGGGCGAAGCTATGGCAGTCCGGAAATTTGTCAGCCTGTTTTTGGAAAAAAATCCTGACTGGGAGCTAGTGCTGACCACTGTCACCCCGACAGGGCAGAAAATCGCCAAGGAAATGGAATCCTCTCGCGTCCTGGTCCATTATTTCCCGTTTGATTTTAGCTGGGCCCAGCGCAGTTTCCTGAAATCATTTACCCCAAAACTTATTTTGATGGCCGAAACAGAAATCTGGCCCAATCTTCTGATGGAAGCTTCCAAAATGAAAATTCCGGTAGGCGTGATCAATGCGCGGCTTTCACCGCGCTCGGGTGCCCGCTATCGCCGTTTTCTTTCCATTTTCAGCCCGCTTTTCCGCAGGCTGGAATTTATCCTGGCGCAGACAGAAGAAGACGCTGCCCGTTTCCGCGCGCTTGGCGTGGATGATGCCCGTGTCCGCGTGCTGGGCAATCTGAAGTTTGATAATATTTCAATGAAAGAAACCGATGATGGCGACGCGAGCTGGAAATCGCGCTGGGGTATTCGTTCCGGCGACCTTGTTCTGATCGCTGGCAGCACTCATCCGGGTGAAGAAGAAAGAATTTTGCGAGTGTTCACGGCCTTGCGCAGGAAATTTCCGCAGTTGCGGCTGATCCTTGCGCCCCGGCACATTGAACGCTCGCAGGCGCTTGTTGATTTTTTTGAGAAAAACTCGGGATTTCAAATGGTCCTGGCTTCCGGGCGGAAGGCCGAGGCTTATGATGTCCTGATACTGGATGAAATGGGAATTCTCCGCCGTTTGTACCAGCTGGCAGATGTGGTTTTTATGGGCGGCAGCCTTGTGCCGCACGGGGGACAGAACCCCATCGAGCCCGCGTGTTTCAAAAAAGCAGTTTTGCATGGTCCCCATGTTTTTAATTTTCAGAAAGTCTACGAAACACTGGCCCGTGATGAAGGGGCCATTCAGGTAGCGGGAGAAGAAGAGCTGCAAACGTCTCTTGAAAAGCTTCTCCAGAACCCACAGGAGAGGAACCGCATCGGCCAGAACGCCTTTGCGTCGGTTAACCGCCTTCAGGGGTCCTCACAGCGCCACTTGGAATGGCTTGTTTCATTTCTGGGCCCACAAGAAAGGAAACACGATGTCTTCAATGAAAGATTATTTCCGCAGACTGGCGGAAGGGTATGAAAACGGACTCGGCTCGAAACTTGTTCTTCCATTGCTTGGGATCGCGTCAGGTGTTTACGGCGCGGCCTCGGGCACAACGCGCGGCCTTTACCAGAGCGGCGCTTTAAAGTCCCACAAATTTCCGTTTCCGGTCATCAGCATTGGGAACCTGACCTGGGGCGGCACCGGCAAGACACCGCTGGTTGAGTATGTGGCCAGGCGCATTGCCGAACGTCAACGCACACCGCTGATTTTGACGCGCGGTTACGGCAAGGATGAAGCGGAGCAGTACCGTCAGCACCTTCCCAAGGTCGTGATCGGTATTGGCGCCAACCGTGTGCAGGTGGGCAAGGAACTTTCCTCCAAACAGAAGATCGATGCCGCCATTCTTGATGACGGCATGCAGCATTGGCCCATCCGCCGCGATTTTGAAATCGTGACCATCAGCGCCCTCAATCCGTTTGGAAACGGCAAGCTGCTGCCCCGCGGTATTCTGCGTGAACCTGTGTCCCAGATCCGCCGCGCGTCGGCCCTGATCATCACGCACTCGGACCTGGTTTCCGCCAAGGAACTTCAGCAACTCAAGGACACTCTGCGCAAACACGCGCCCGAAGCTGTGCTGGCCGAGGCTTATCTCGAACCGCTTTTCTTTTATCGCGCCAAGAAAAAAGTGCGCGTGCCTCTCAGCAAGCTGCAGGGTCAGAAGGTGACCACCTTCTCAGGCCTGGGTTCGCCCAAGTCTTTCCGGCTCCTGCTTGGAAAAATGAAAATCAAGGCCGTGCGCAATTTCGAATTTGGCGACCACCATGTTTTCACGGAAAAAGAGCTTCGTGAAATCAAGGAAGTCAGCGATTCCGCTTATATTGAAGAAATTCTGACCACAGAAAAGGATTTTTACCGGAATCCTTCCTTGATAACTGAAATTTTGAACCCGCTCGTTCTGGCAACCCGCATGCGTATCCACAGCGGGGAAGAGGAATTCAACCGCAGGTTACTGCGGGTTGTGGAGCAGGCCCATTCGTGAAGCAAGTCCTGGATGTTCTTGGGGCCGCCGCCCTGCGCGCGGCCTCCGGATTTTTATCCGGTCTTTCCAATGACGCTGCCGCGAAACTTGGGCGTGTCCTTGGCGTCTGCGTTTTCCCGTTTAACTCCAGAAGGCGGGTGGCCTACGCGGACCTGAAGGCCGCTTTCGGCGCGCGCTTCACGGAAAAGCAGCGCTGGGGTATTGTTAAAAAACAATACCAGCACATTACGCAGTCGGGCGTTGAAATTCTTAGGCTTCCGGTACTCAGCCGCATGGATCCCAAAACTCTTTTCCAGGTCCATACCTCGCCGGCATTTTTTGAGGAGCTGAAGGAAAACCAGGGGTCGGTTTATCTGACCGGGCATTTTGGAAACTGGGAAATGCTGCAGCTTTTTGCCAAGAGCGAAAACCGCTCGCTGGCCGTGCTCGCGCGTGAGCAGAAATTTCCGCGCATGAACAATATTGTGAACCATATCCGCGAAGCCGCCGGGTTTCATGTCATCAGCACGGGCATGGGCGTGCGCGGGCTTTTCAGGGCCCTTCGCCGCAAAGAATTCATCGGACTTTTAGGTGACCAGGACGCTGGAAAAACCGGCGGCCTGATTTTGAAATTTTTGGGCCGGAAAACCACGGTGCCGACAGGAGCATTTGAGCTGGCGGCCCGGGCTGAGTCGAGGCTTTATCCTATTTTTATGGTGCGCCGCGGCAAGGAAACTTTTTACGACATTTATGTGCATCCGGCGGTCAAGTTTCAGTCGGACAGCGAGAAAGAAATGACAGAAGGCGCGAAAAAGTATATTTCCATTCTTGAAGATGTGATTTCAAAGCACCCGGAGCAATGGCTCTGGGGTGTGAAGCGCTGGAAGTACAGCTGGACCAAGCGGATCCTGATTTTATCCGACGGTAAACCCGGGCATGTGAAGCAGTCTGAAGGTATAGCCGCGCAGTTTCAGCGGATTGAAACCCAGTATGGCCGCCCAGGCATGGAATATCCTGTCTCAACTTTAAAAGTTGAGTATCGCTCTCGCGCTCATCGTGTGCTCTTTCCCTGGTTCGCGCTTTTCTTTATTCCGTGGGCGCAGGGAAGAATGGGCGCTTTGAAATGGTTTTTCAAAAAGGAAACCGTGGACGCGCTTGTGAATGCCAGCGCGGATTTCATTATTTCCGCGGGCTCCGGCCTGGCGCCCCTGAATCTGTGCCTGGCGCGCGACTGCCGCGGCAAAAGCATTGTGGCCATGAAACCCGCCTTTCCCTTCAATATGTTTCGCTATGATCTGGCGCTGGTACCCGCGCATGATCAGGGAAAAGTCCCGGAAGGCACGCTGCGCACTTTGATCACGCCCGCGCGCATGGAACCGGAAGAAATGGAAAACGCGGCTGGAAAGCTTGCTGAAACCATGCGGGCCCCTGAAAAAACCGGGCTGTCTGTTTTTCTGGGCGGCTCGACCCGGCATTTTGACATT
>CAZKMJ010000142.1:4403-6385 GCA_964553835.1 uncultured bacterium | reverse complement strand
CAGAATTTCCCTGAGCCGATCCGGATCAGTGAGAGGAATTTAAAAATTCTTCAGGAAAACTGTATTGAATGCCATCAGGGGATGGTTGAAGACATAGCGGTGCATAAGGGTTTCCGGAGCGAGCCGGACCGCTGCACCCAATGCCACCGTTCTGTCGGGCATATGAGTTTGGATTAAACAGCTTAAAAATAACCGGAGGATTTTGTGGGAAGAAAAAAGGTGATCTACATAAGCCTTATTATTTTTGTAATGATTTTTACGGGCGCTCTTGTCGCGCTGCTCATTAATATTCGTGACAGGAAAGAAGAGGAAAAGAAGCCCCGTGTGGATGTGGTGACATTGACTGAAAAAGACACCGACCCCGAGATTTGGCGGAAAAACTTTCCACGTGAGTATGACGGCTACATTAAAACCGCGATCAAAACGCATACTCGCTATGGCGGCAGTGAAGGCATCTCAAAGCTGGAAAGTGACCCGCATTTAAAAGTCATTTTTGCCGGGTATCCATTCAGCGTGGATTATAACCCCCGCCGCGGCCATTATTATTCGCTGGTTGACCAGCATGAAACGCTACGCACAAAAAAATTTAATCAGGTCGGGTCCTGCCTGCATTGCCATGCTGGAGGTCTGAAGCAGGTTTATGAAGAGGTCGGAAACGGAGATCTTCAGGAAGGGTTTAAAAAAGTTTCAGCCATGCCGCTTAAAGATGCCTGGCAGCATGCCTCGCATCCCGTTGCCTGTATCGACTGCCATGATCCCGCGACAAACAGGCTTCGTGTGACCCGCCCGGGTTTTCTCAACGGAATAAAAGCCTTAAAAGAAAAAGAGGGGATTAAAGATTATGACCCCAATAAAGTTGCGACCCATCAGGAGATGCGGACTTTTGTATGCGCTCAATGTCACGTGGAATATTATTGCGGTCCAAAGACTACTTTATTTTATCCGTGGAACAACGGGTTGAAGGTCGAAGAAATTGAAGAGTATTACAATAATTACAAGTTTCAGGATGGGCACCGTTTTTTTGACTTTAAGCATGAAAAAACAGGCGCTGAGGTTATTAAAGCCCAGCATCCCGAGTTTGAATTGTGGAGCCAGGGGGTCCATGCCAAGAGCGGTGTAGCATGCGCAGACTGCCATATGCCCTATATGCGTGAAGGCGCGACGAAGGTGACAGACCATTACATCCGGAGCCCGCTTTTGAATGTCCAGCGCGCGTGCATGCAATGCCATCACTTCTCTGAAAAAGAGATGCTGGATCGCGTTGAGGTGATTCAGGACAGGACTCACAAACTGATGGGCCGATCAGAAGATGCCTTGGTCAGTTTGATCGAAAAAGTTGAAGAAGCCAAGAAGCGTGGAGCTTCTGAGGACGAGCTGAAGCCTGTTTACGAGCTTCAGCGAAAAGCTCAATGGAGGTCGGATTTTATTAACGCGGAAAATTCCATGGGTTTTCACGCGCCTCAGGAAGCGGCGCGGATTCTTGCCGAATCCATTGACTATGCCCGCCAGGGGGAAATTTTAACGCAGAAAATCCTGGCTCGTTTGCCGGCTGTTGAAGAGTCTGCGTCTTCTCAGAAATCCTGACCCTCATCCTGTCTAAAAATAAGAGCTTGTTTATTCTACTTAATTAGGATATGCTTATCCTAATTATGATCTATTCGAAATCGTGCGAATACGCCATACGGGCGTTGTCTTACCTGGCTGGGAAGACTCCCGGACTTTCCATGATCTCGGAGATCAGCGGGAAAACCGGCATTCCCGGTGCCTACCTGCGCAAGATTTTCCAGTCGCTTGTGAAGAACGGCATTCTTCATTCGGCGCGGGGAGCCAGGGGCGGTTTTATTTTTAAAAGGCGCCCTGAAACGATTTCCATTTTTGAAGTCATGGAGGCGGTGGAGGACACATCACCGTTGACCCATGATTGTGTCATGGGACTTGATAAATGTTCGGCTGTTAATGCCTGCCCTTTGCATCTTGGCTGT
>CAZKMJ010000142.1:0-4393 GCA_964553835.1 uncultured bacterium | reverse complement strand
ACCTGCGTGAACTGACCTTGACGCAGATGACGAAAAAATTTTGAAAACTTAAATTCCGGAAACTTAAAAGACTGAAATTGCAGCTAACACTGCAAAAATAAGCGAAGGAGCGCTCAAATGGGCCCAAAAAGAAAAACTATTTGGAAGAACATCATTTTTTTTGCAGTAACCACGCTTTTAGCCGTTTTCGGATGCCCGCTTTACCTCTGGCGTCATGGGCTCTCAGTTCCGGAGGTCGCCCTTTTTGCCTTTTATTTAGTAGCGACAGGAATGAGCATTACGGTGGGTTATCACAGGCTGTTTTCCCACGTGACTTTCAAGGCGAACCCTGTAATGCAGTTTTTTCTACTTTTTTTTGGCGCGGCGGCTTTCGAGCAGTCGGCGCTTGACTGGTCTTCCCAGCACCGCGACCATCACCGCTATGTCGACACCGAACAGGACCCTTACAGCATCAAGAAGGGTTTTTTCTATGCGCATATCGGCTGGCTAATTTTCTGGGAGCATGAGACTAACCACGAAAATGTCCATGATTTGCGCAAAAACAAACTTGTCATGCATCAACATGAAAATTACTTGTTGTGGGCTGTGGCCGCGGGGATTTTCCTGCCAGTGATACTGGGGGGCTTAAGCGGGCACATGCTCGGAGCTTTTCTTTTCAGCGTTTGCCTTCGCCTCACCCTTGTTTACCACTCCACTTTCTTCATCAATTCCGTCTGCCATATGTTTGGAAAAGCGACCTATGACATTCACGCGACCGCGAAGGACCACTGGTTTGTCGCTTTGATCACCAATGGTGAAGGTTACCATAATTTTCACCACCGCTTTCCGAGTGATTACCGCAACGGTGTCCGCTGGTACCAGTGGGATCCGAGCAAGTGGTTTATCGCCCTGATGAGCCGTATGAAACTGGCCTGGGATCTCAAGACTGTTTCCAAATACAGGATCCTTGAAGCCCGTTTGACGGCTGAAAACCTGAGAATGCTGGAATCCCTGAAAGAAACGGATGACGCAACCCGCCTTCAGAAAGTTTTCGAAACGCTCAGAAGCCGGTATGAAAAAATCAGGCAAAACCTGGCGGATTGGGAGAAGGTGTCCATCCAGTACCGGGAAGTGCTTCATGCGCGGGTCAGCGGTTATTCCAAGGGAATACGGCTTGAAGCTTCAAAAAAAGTGGATCAGGCCCAAAAGCAGTTCCAGGCGGCGCGTGCCCAGTGGGTCGACCTCATCCAGCGTAACCCGCTTGATCTGAAACTTGTCCTTCTGAACGGCGTTTAGTTTTTCCATTTTCCGCCAAGGGCCGGAAAAGCATAAACTGCTTGGCTCATTTCTCCAGTTGTAAGATAATAGTTTTTTCTTACACCGGAGACATGAATGGGAAAGCTGCTTAAAATTTTCCGCGAAAGCCTTCTGGCTGTGGTAGTTTTTTTCTTCCTCGCGGAAGGTGCCTGTTTGGGGCTGGGTATCGCCCCCGGCATGGAAGATTTCGTCCAGGCCATTGTCATTCGCGAACGACTGACCACCTATAAACCCCAAAACGAAGTCCGCGTCTTCACCTACGGCGAATCCACCATGCATGGCGCGCATTATGGGCCTGTTTCAAGCCCTGCGCGCTGGCTGGAAACCTACCTCAAGGATTTTTTGCCGGACCGGAAAATCCGGGTGGTCAATTTTGCCCGTCTCGGCCACGGTATTGATTACACCCGCCTGGTTTTCCAGGAATCCCTTTATTACAAACCGGACATTGCCATTTTTTACAATGGGCACAATGATTTCCTGCGTAACAACCGTTTGGACCATGTAGAGACGGAACACCGCTCGTTCAAGAGCTCTTTCATCGCGCTGGTGGACAAAAGCCGTTTCATCTCCCTGATTTATCGGCAGCTGGTGCGTTACCGGATGGCCCGTAAGAAAGCAAAGCAAGGCGACCTGATGGGGCATGAAGTGATCGAGGCCGAAACGACTGGCGTCAAAGGCACCTATGACACGATCCGCGATGAAGAATTTTACAGGAAGAATGTCCAGTTTTTCCGGCATACGGTTAAAGACATTCAAGCCCTTGCTGAAAAGAAAAAGGTCCACACCCTGTTTTTAAATCCGGTTTCCAATCTCAAGGATTTCGCGCCTATTGGCTCTTATCACAAGGCGGACTTGTCTGCGGAAAATCTCGGGTCCTGGGAGCTTTTTTTTGAGCAGGGGAAACAACTTCAGAAAAGTGGGCAGCATGACGCGGCGCTGGAAAAATACAATCAGGCCTACGCTCTGGATCCGGTCTATGCCGAACTTTCTTTCAGAATGGGGCAGGCTTACTACTCAAAGGCGGAGTATGGAAAGGCCAGGCAGTTTTTTGAGCAGGCCCGCGACCATGACTTGAACATAGTGCGCGCCACTTCTGATATTCAGAACGTACTTTCGGATCTTCAGAAGAGAAGCTCTATCAAGGTTGTGGACACTGAAAATATTTTGAAGTCCGAAGCCCCCAACGGCATCCTTGGACTTCCTGTAGTTGAGGACAATGTCCATTTTTCCATTAAAGGGCACCAGCTGGTCGGCCGGGCGCTGGCTTACGAAATCGCGGAGAATGGCTGGATCGCTCCAAAAACGGAATGGAAATTCGAGCGTGAAAGGCCTTTTAAAGAAATCTCGGAGGAACTTGGAATCAACAATGACCTTCTTGTTTCCGCCTTCATTAAAATGGCTGATTATTTTGCCAACCGCTCGGTTGAAAGGATATCCTATGCCAGAAAAGCGGTGGAGCTGGAACCGGAAAATCCTTACGCCTTGCGCGCCCTTGCATGGGCATACTGGCTTTCCGGGCAGCGGCAGGAAGCCGCGGGCATTTATGGCAAACTGAAGCGGGTTGACCAGAAAAGCTACACTGAAATTATGGAACATTTTCCCGAAGTCGAAAAAGTAATGACGCAGGTTTCCTGATGAGCACACAAAGCGCAAAACCTGATTTTGACCTTTTAATTATTGGTGGCGGCATTGCCGGCGCTGCTGTGGCGCAGGAAGCGTCTCGCCGAGGGCTGCGCGCCGCGTTGTTTGAGAAAAATACTTTCGGTTCTGCCACCAGCTCCAAAAGCTCAAAGCTGATCCATGGAGGCCTCCGCTACCTTGAAACGGCGTGGGGCGCCATGCTCAAAGGCCGTTTTAGGGACGCTTGGAAAAATTTCCAGTTCGTCTGCTGTTCGCTGCGGGAAAGCAGGACTCTTGCGCGCGCTTTCCCTGAATTGATCCGGCCCATTGCCCTGGTTGTGCCTTTTTATCCCGTGAAGGGAAAAAATCTTTTTCTTATGGCCGCGGGCTGCGGTTTTTACGGCCTGATGGGGAAGCTCCTTGCGGGTTCCAAATTTCCCCGCATTCTCTGGAACAGGCAGGCGGTTTTGAAAGAAATTCCCCAGCTCAACCCCGAGGATCTGTACGGAGGGGTCATTCTCTATGATCACACAACGGATGACCGCAAACTGGTCATCGCGCTGGTCCAGACTGCGGTCAAAGGCGGGGCTTTGGCCTTCGAGCACGCAAAGGTTACCTCCTGCGGAAGAAGGGGAGAGTTGTGGGAAGTGGAAGTCCAGACCGGGAATGAAATCAAAACCTTTACGGGAAGCGCAGTCGTGAATGCCACGGGGCCCTGGGTGGATGAAACCCGCCGTCTGGCCGAGCCCGGCGTGCATGAAAATATGATTGTACCCGTGGCCGGGTCTCACATAGAATTCAAGCAGTTCCTGGAGCATTCGATGGTCCTGGAAGCGGAGGACGGACGGATTTTTTTCGTCATTAACCGCAACGGCGTATCACGGGTGGGAACGACGGAAAGGCCCGAGGCGAACCCGGAAAATGCAAGGGCCACCGAGCAGGAAATTGATTATTTGATGAAGGAATTGGCAAGGCTTTTTCCGGGTGTTTCTCTTAAAAAGGAAAATATCTTACACCGTGACTGCGGAATTCGACCACTTGCCAAGCCGGAACACGCAGTAAGCGAGCATGAAATTTCGCGTGAACACGCGATCCGCCGCGGGCCGGACGGAGTTTATCACCTGCTTGGCGTAAAACTGACTGACCACCGCCGCGCCGCGGAAGAGCTGGTCAAAAAAATAATTTAAATTGTCATGAAAAAAACAATCTCAAATCTAACTGTCTCTTTTTTAGCCGCGGGTATTTTCCTGGCCGGCGCCGAATGGGCTGTCCGTACTTTCTGCCCGGGCAAGCTCCTTACCTATTATGACAGCCAGACCGAGGCGGCGCTTGGCCGTCCGGTGCCCGTCAAAGCCCCGAACGAATACCGGATTTTTGTTTTTGGGGAATCCGCGGCTTATGGTTTTCCGGTTTCAGACCGCTATTCCGTCAGCACCTGGATGGAAAAAGAACTTTCCATCCTTTTACCCGGTAAAAA
>CAZKMJ010000141.1:2531-6398 GCA_964553835.1 uncultured bacterium | reverse complement strand
TCGTTAAAGTGCAGCAGCGGGATGCCCAAACGGCTGAAAAACTTTACAAGCGCCAGGATGTGACGCCGGAGGAATATGAACACATCCTTCAGGGGCATCGGACCAATATGGAAAATTCGGCGCGTTTCGCGCGTTCCAGGGGTATTGATGTGCTGTTTATGACCCTGCCGAGCAATGTGCAGGACATCGCTCCCAGCTTTTCATCGCATGGGCCTGTTTCAGCGGAAGCGCTCGGGGAATGGAAACGCGCGTTTGAGGCTGGTGAAAAAGCGAGGCAGGAGGGCAAAGACCAGGAAGCCCTCAATTTTTACGAGCAGGCCCTTAAAATCGATCCTGCGTTTGCCGAGCTGCAATTCCGGGCAGGTCAGATTTATGAAAAACTGGGCCGTTTTGAGGAAGCCAGAGCCGCTTTCACGCAGGCGCGTGATCTGGATACTCTCCCTTTTCGCGCAACGACCCGGTTGAATGAACAAATCAGGAACATGGCCGCATCCACGCAGTCCCTTTTTGTGGACATCGTCAAAATTTTCGAGGAGAAGTCACAAAACGGAATTGTCGGCGCCAGTCTGGTTTTTGACAACGTGCACCCTTCCATTATTGGTCAGCAGCTCATTGCTGATGAGATTGTGAAGAAGCTGCATGAAAGCGGAAAAATTTCCACGGCCGGTTGGGATTGGAAAGCCCTTGAGGAAGACCGCCAGAAGCATCCGGAGCGCTGGAGGGTGGACGGCGCCTTGACTGCGTATAAACCTATTTTAAATGGCATTCTTTCCTGGGAAAGCAAACATTATGAAGAGGCGATTCCGGAGCTGGAAAAAGGCTTGGGGCTGATGCCTGATTTTATCGAGCTTTACGGCTTTCTTGCGGACGCTTATCTTCACACTGGACACAAGGAAAAGGCCGCGGAAATTTTTCAGACCTTCGACAGCAAAAACCACTCTGTTTTCGAAGCTACCTTGAAAAAATATCCCGATCTTCAGCAGGGGTATTCGGAGATTTCGCGTTGAATTAATAACACAGTGCTGCGTCTCATGGTTCATGATAGAATGTTCCATGAGTTTTCAGCCTCCTAAACGCCGCACCCGGTGGGTCGGTGTTGTCCTGTTCGCCGTCCTTATCCTTGGCAGCTTGGCCGCGCCTTTCTATATAGCGCGCTATGGCCTGACCAAGACTGAGATTTTCCTTTTTTTCTTTTACTATTTCGCGACCGGCCTCTCTATTACGGTGGGGTATCACCGCCTGTTCGCGCACAAGACCTTCAAGGCTCACCCCATTGTTCAGTTTTTTCTCCTGTTTTTTGGCGCTGCCACCTATGAGCAGTCGGCCATCAAATGGGCGTCTCAGCACCGCCAGCACCATCAATTCACTGACACAGAGCTCGACCCGCACAACTCCAAGAAGGGTTTCTGGTACTGCCATGTGGGCTGGATCCTTTTTTACAAGCATGTCTTCAACCGGGACAATGTGCGGGACCTGATGGAGAAACGGCTGATCAAAAACCAGCATGAGTTTTATAATATTTGGGCTTTTGTCAGCGGTATTTTTATTCCCATGGCCATTGGTTATGCCATCGGCAGGCCGCTGGGTGTTTTTCTGGTTTCATTTTGTCTGCGGACCTTCCTGGTCATGAACAGTGCTTTTCTGATTAATTCCTACGCCCACATGATTGGGGACAAATCTTACGATAAAAATGAATCAGCGAGTGACCACTGGCTTGGCGCGGTGCTGACGCATGGGGAAGGCTATCACAGTTTTCATCATCGATTTCCCAATGACTACCGCAACGGCCATCGGTGGTACCACTGGGATCCGAGCAAGTGGGTTATTTACTCGCTTTCCCGTATGGGGCTTGCCCAGGATTTGAAGCGTACACCCAGGGACCTGCTTGCATCATAGTACCTTCAATTTTTTGACACCTCGGAGATTTCTGTTACAATCCTCAGAACTTTAAACCAACAGGAGTGTTTGATGAAGAGCATAATCAAGTTTATGTCCGCAATGTTTGTTGTGTTAGCCGTTGCATTCAGCGCCCCGGTTTTCGCGAATGAAGGCAATGATCATGGCGCTGCCAAGAAGGCTGAAGCTGCGGCCCGTGTGAATGCGAAGCATGCCGAGCGCGATGCCAAAAAGGCCGCCAAGGATGCTGAGAAAGAAGCGAATAAAAAAGCCAGGGAAGCTGAAAAAGAAGCGAAGAAAAAAGCCAAGGAAGCTGAAAAAGAAGCGCGCAAGCAGTCCAAAGAAGCTGAAAAAGCCGCCAAAAAAGCCAAAGAAAAGCTCGAAGGCGCGGCTTCCTAATAAACGCATTACAAAAGCGGGGGGCAAAAGCCCCCGCTTTTTTTTTGCCTGGACTTGCCGATATTCTTTTGCAGGAGGGAACACCATGAAATGGATCCTTATATTGCTAGCCGCGCTTGGCATTGCCTGGAGTTCTGGATACCGTCTACATCCTGAAAATATCCAGTATTATCTGCAGATCGAAAATTCAGGTGGTAAATCCGAAATCAAGCTGACCAATGGCAGTATTGTGACAGGAACAATTGAAGGCGAATCTGACCGTGACGTGACGCTTAATACCGATGGCGTCCGGATGACGTATAAAAAATCCGAAATTGAGTCCATGAAAACCGGCCTTGCCCCCCAAGTGTTTGAAATGTTCAAAAAGAACTACGAAAAAAACCATCAGACTCACCCCGTTCTTACGCATCGCAAGGAAGACACGTTGAAGGCCAAATGGGACTACGCGGTTCTGGAACCCAGCCGTATTGCGGAAGACATAAAAAAGAAGAACCCTTCTTTTTCTCCGACGCAACAGCTTGAGCAGGCCATGGCTGCCAATGCCCGCGCCCGCCAGGAAGCCTACAAGAAACGAGTGGAGATGGAAAAAATCGCACAAGAAGATGCGGCTGGTTAGGAGTACAATCCTTAGCAGGAGGGCGTTATGAAAACCAAAAACCATCTTGTTAAAGGGTCCGCGCACCGCACTGCCGGCTATCCTATTGAACCCCTGATACTTGACCGCTGGTCACCACGCGCCTTGAGCGGTGAACCGATCACCGACGATGAAATGCTGACTCTTTTTGAGGCCGCGCGCTGGGCGCCGTCTTGCTACAATGAGCAGGAGTGGCGTTTTTTGTATGCGCGCCGCGATACGCCGCAATGGAAAACATTTTTTGACCTCCTTGTGGAGGCCAATCAAGCCTGGTGCAAAAACGCGGCCATGCTGGTTGTGATTGTCGGAAGCACCAAGTTCCAGCGCAATGGGAAAGACAATCCTGTTTACGAATTTGACTGTGGCATTGCGTTTGAAAATCTGGCGCTGCAGGGGACGGCCATGGGTCTTGTCGTCCATTGCATGCAGGGCTTTCATTATGATGAAGCGCGGCTGAAGCTCGGCCTTCCCGAGACCGGATATGAAGTTATCGCCATGTTTGCAGTTGGGAAGCCAGGTGATCCTTCAGCTCTTCCTGAAAAAATGCGTGAAATAGAAAATCCTTCTCCCAGAAAACCTTTGAATGAAATCATCTGCGAAGGAAAGTTTAACTTCAAGAAATAATGGGTAAAAAAGAAAAACTGATTTGTGTTTCATGTAAATATGAAACCGATTATCAGGGGACTTATAAAAAGGCCCCTGCCTGCCCTCACTGCAAAAACCTGCTGAGCTTCAAGGATTCCATTACGGATGATCTCGAGCAGGAGGTTCCATACCTCAACCAGGTCCTGCTCGCGCTTGGCCTGATGATCTGTTTATTCGCGGGCAGCATGATCGCGAAATATTTCCACACTACCGACAGCCGCCAGCTCGTTCTGACAGAAGCTGCTATCGGGCAAAAATTTTATGGCGGAAAAACCCGCTCGCAAATTCCGGTA
>CAZKMJ010000141.1:0-2521 GCA_964553835.1 uncultured bacterium | reverse complement strand
AGACCAGTTGGGGCTGGGTCCTGGCTTATGGGCTGCTCGTGATCCTGATCGGCGTTTTTGCGCTCCTCAACCCAATCGCGACGGGCTTCGCGACAGGTGTTTTCCTTGCCGTGGCGCTCCTCATATACGGAATACTGGCTATCGCGGCCGGGTTGGGAAAATGGTTGAGGAAGAGCATTGGTACATTTATAAGGGCAGGCGGGACAGTCAGATTGAAGTTGAATACACCTACCAGAATGCCCGGGGGCAGAAGGGCGGTCGTACTTTCTTACTGCCCCTGAACTCCTCCTACAACCAGGCCGAATTGATCATTTCTTCTATTCCGTATATATCTAAATCTAAAGATGTTACGTTGATTTTAAGCCCGTTGCCGGGCAACCGGCTGCGGATACAGCCCAAGCCCTTTACTCCAAAGACCCGCCGCCCCTAGACTTAAAAAGATTGACAATTTCCTCCACCTAAATAAGATTAAGTCTTATTGAGATTGAGTATCAATAAGAATTAATCTTAATTGGGAATTTATCCTGATCATGAAAGTTGATTGTTCTACTCGTAAAAGGATATGGGAAGTCGATTGCTGGTCGCTTGACGCGGCCATCGCAGGTTCTTTCGACTGGCGCGACCTCATCAATATCCTTCAGGGCAGCGGCCATGTTTTTGATCTCCGCCGGCCGGAGTATCTTCTTGAGTCTCAGGCACACACACTCATCCACGAGTGCTGCCACTCCGAAAACCCCGTCTCTATCCGCATTGAAAGTCTTTTAAATGAATGGCACAAAAAAGCCATCACTCAGCTGGATAGCAAAACCCCCGCGGAAGTGGTCCAGTACGCGCTGGCGCTTTCCTGGAAAAAGAGGGCGTCATACGCGGGCATGTTCTGGGCCCTTGGCTCCGACTCGCGTGAAGGCTTTGACTGCATCCGCCGGCGTTTTCAGCAGCGTTTTCAGATTTCCTCGATCCGGAGGCTGGAAGCATGAAGGAAAAGGAAGTGTTGGAAAAACGTGTGTTGCAGTCCGAGGACATTTTTAAAAATGAACGTGAGGTTGTGATCCTTCACGGTGGCGCGCAGTACCGGCTTCAGATCACAAAAGCCGGAAAATTAATTCTCAACAAATAACCAAATCAGCCAGGTAAACGGAAGTTGACCCAGCCAGAATGAACAGGGAATAATTGAAAGGAATCGAGATGGCTGGGAAATTCAGAAAAAGGCTGTTGGTGATCATTGCTATTTTAATCAGCGTACCTGTGCTTTACGCGGAAACGGCGAAGAAGGAAGAAAAGAAAACCGAGACGCCTGTCATGGATGAGGTGCAGGTAAAGGCCGCGGCCGCGGAAGGGAAATCAGCGGCGACTACAGGAACTAAAACCAATACACCGCTGCGGAATGTGCCGGCAAGCATCACGATTGTGCCGCGGGAGATTGTGGAGCTTCAGGGCGCGACCTCGAATGTGGACAATATCATCCGTAACATCAGCGGAGTTTCACAGAGCAGCAGCAGCAATTACGGTTTTTTCAATAATTACCTGATCCGGGGATTGAACATGAATTTTTTGAGGGACGGGGTTCCTGATTCCACGACCATCAACGGCTACAGCCGTTCATTGGCGGACGTGGACCGGGTGGAAGTTTTAAAAGGCCCGGGTTCCGCGCTTTACGGAAGTGGCGCGGCGGGCGGTACCGTCAATCTGGTTTCCAAGCGGCCGCTTTACGCTCCTGAATATTCCCTGACTGGATCCTATGGTGCTTTCGACACGTATGAAACCACGGCAGACATTACCGGCCCCCTTATGAAGGACCACGTGGCTGGGCGTTTCATCGTCAATTACGTCAACAGCGAAGGTTTCCGGGGCCTTGAACGCGAAACTTTTGAAATCCTTCCTACGGTCCGCATTGATTTTAATGAAGACCATAGTTTAACAATGGACTTTGACTACCGCGACTTGGCCATTGTGGCGGACACCAACGGTATTCCGTTCATCGGTACGAGCACCACCCAGCGCAACGGCCTTTTGCAGGTTTCCCGCGATAAAAGGTACTACACACCCTTCGGCCATACTGACCAGCGGATTCTTAGATACTCGCTCAGCGACGAACTGCGGCTCAATGACAGCGTGCTGCTTCGAAATAATTTTGTATTTATGGACCGTGACCTGAATCTTTTACGCAATGCCGGTGGGACGATTGCGGCTGGAGCCTCGATTATGACGGGCCGCAACCTTCGCGAGCAGACTGACAAGGTCAATGACTACCTTTATCAGTTCGAGCAGGTCTTTGATTTTGATACCTGGGACATGCACCATAAACTTTTGACCGGGTTTGAATATCAGTATCATGATATCAGTGCCAGCCGCTCGACCGCGAGTCTTCCCAATATTCTGGATGTTTACAATCCTGTTATTCCTGAAACCAGCAAAGAGCGGTTGAATTTTGTCCCGAATTTTGACCGGGACATTTACGCCAACTATGAATCCCTTTACGCGCAGGACCAGATTGACCTGACGGAGCAGCTGAAGCTGCGTG
>CAZKMJ010000140.1:871-6417 GCA_964553835.1 uncultured bacterium | reverse complement strand
CCAGTTTCTGGAGCGCATGGAAAAGCCGGACGCTGACTCCGTGGCCGGTATCCCACCCGCAATTGCCATTGAAGCCAAGAACGTCATTACCAACGCGCGCTCTACTGTGGGTACTCAGACTGAAATTAATGACTATCTCCGCGTTTTTTTTGCGCGCGTGGGCCGGACGGTCTGTCCTGACTGCGACACAGAAGTGCGGTCAAGCAACCCGGAAAGCACGGCCCGTTTTCTGCTGGAAAAGTATGCCGGTAAAAAAGCGCTTGTGCTTTATCGCGTGCCATTGGGGGAGAAGGCCGCGAAGCACTTGAAAGAGTTTTTGCCTGAGCTTGAACGCCAGGGTTTTACCGAATTTTTTGAAAACGGCAAAATCATTTCCGCGCAAGAGGTCTTGAAAAGTAAAAAAATAAAAGACCTGCAGGTGCTGGTGGATTCCGTTGAAATTTCACCATCCGGGCGCAAGCGGCTGGTGGATTCCCTGGAACTCGCCTTTCGCTACGGCAAAGGGGAGATGCAAGCCTGGGCCGGTGACAAAATGCTGGAATTCTCAGAGGCCCTGAGCTGTTTTTCCTGCGGCAAAAACTTCCGTGAACCGGTGCCCAATCTTTTTTCTTTCAACAGCCCCCTGGGCGCATGCCCCAAATGCCAGGGATTTGGCCGTGTCATTACGCTGGACTGGAACCTGGTCATTCCAGATGAGCGAAAGACCCTGGGAGAAGGCGCCATTGAGCCCTGGACCAAGCCGAGCGCTGCGTGGGAAGCCAAAAGGCTCGTGGAATTCTGCAAGAAAAAGAAAATCAGCATGGACACGCCATGGAAAGACCTGCCAAAGGTCCAGCGCGAATGGATTCTTCGCGGCGACCCGGAGAACCCGTATAAAAAAGAAGGGGATTATTTCAGCGTCCAGGATTTTTTCAAATACCTCGAGACCAAGACTTACAAAATGCACGTGCGCATTTTCCTGGCCAAATACCGCTGCTTCGAGCCCTGCCCGGTCTGTATGGAAACGCGCCTCACGCCTGAGGCTCTTTGGGTCAAGCTGCGCGGGAAAAGTATCCATG
This sequence comes from uncultured bacterium, assembly GCA_964553835.1. GTDB lineage: Bacteria > Omnitrophota > Omnitrophia > Omnitrophales > Aquincolibacteriaceae > CAYLPP01. The sequence goes on along the minus strand of CAZKMJ010000140.1, from coordinate 5,359 downwards.
AAATGCAGGTTATGAGCCTGGAAAACCTGAAAGATTTTTTCGAGCAGATGAAACTTTCCGAGCATGAAAAAGAAAAGTCGGAGCCGGTTTACCTTGAAATCTTGCGGCGCGTGCGGTTTCTGAATGATGTGGGACTTGGCTATTTGAGTCTTGGCCGGTTGTCGCGCACGCTTTCTGGCGGGGAGGTTCAACGTATTCATCTGGCCACATCGCTTGGTTCTGCGCTGGTAGACACGCTGTATGTCCTGGATGAGCCCAGCGTGGGACTTCACGAACGGGACAATCATTTATTGATCAATCTGCTGCACCGCCTGCGCGATTTGGGCAACACGGTTGTGGTGGTGGAGCATGACCGCGCCATGATGGAATCCGCGGATGAGATTATTGACTTGGGGCCATCCGGCGGTGAAGGCGGAGGACGGATCCTTTTCCAGGGCAATGTGGCTCAGATCAAAAAAAGCAAAGTGTCGCTTACCGGGCAGTATCTGTCAGGCGAAAAGCAGGTCAAGCGCAGGGCAGGCGGGCTTGTCAAAGTGAAGCGCTCTATTGAAATCCATGGCGCGGCACAAAACAACCTGAAAAATATTAATGTTTCGATTCCTTTACATTCATTTGTGGTGCTGACAGGTGTCTCGGGCTCTGGTAAAAGCACCCTTCTTTACGACATTCTGCACAAAAATTACCTGCGCCACCGCGGCAGGCCAGTGCAGGACAACGGCAAAGTCAAAAAAATCGAAGGCTTCAACCATATTGATGAAATGGTGGTGGTGGACCAGTCGCCCATCGGCCGCACGCCACGCTCCAATCCCGCGACCTACCTGAATGCTTTTGATGATATCCGGAAGATATTTTCGTCAACGGCCCAAGCCAGGCGTGAAGGCTTTGGTCCAGGGCATTTTTCATTCAATGTTGACGGCGGCCGCTGCCCCGCCTGCAAAGGCGATGGGCGTATCAAAGTAGAGATGCATTTCCTGGCTGATATTTTCATGACCTGTGAGCAATGTCGCGGCAAGCGCTTCAAGCCTGAAATCCTTGAAATTACTTACCAGGGATTGAACGTTGATGATGTGTTAAATCTGACCATTGATGATGCGGCTGAATTTTTTAAAAATGAAAAGAACCTTTTAATGAAGTTTTCGATCCTGAAAAAAGTTGGCCTCGGATATTTGCGCCTTGGCCAGTCCGCGACCACGCTTTCAGGCGGTGAGGCCCAGCGTATGAAACTCGCCTATGAAATGTCGGAGAAAAAAGGCCCCGGGGATGGCCACATTCTTTATCTGTTTGATGAGCCCACGACCGGTTTGCATTATCACGACATCCATTATTTAATGGAAGCCTTTGATGAGCTGCTGGCCAGGGGAAATTCCCTGGTCATTATCGAGCATAATATGGAAGTCATCCGCTCCGCGGACACGGTTATTGACCTGGGGCCGGAGGGTGGGGACAAAGGTGGAGAGCTGATCTACGCGGGGGACTTGGAAGGGCTGATGAAATGCCCCCGTTCCCATACAGGGCATTTTCTTAAAAAACATCTGGAAGAAGTGCTATCCTTTAAGTAGACCGCTGGAGGGAGCATGAAGCATTTTTTACCCCGTTTTTTCCTGATCCTGGGCATTGCCTGGATCAGCATGGGGAGTATCCGTAAAACTGAAGACCCCGTAGCTGCGACCGCGCAGACAGGTCCGATTTCACTTCAGCAGAAGCTGGAGGAGGAAAAGGACGGCAAAAAAGGCGCGCCCAGCCCTTCCATGACCTTTTACGGGCACCGCAAGTTTATGACCACCCCGTCTGTGAACGACAAAAAGCCTGAAGAAGTCCAGGAGGATATCCAGAAAAAGGGCGAAAACGGGGAAGACGCGGAGTTCGAAACAGGTCAAGAAACCCCTGAAAAAGCCGTTGAAGACGATGAGAACTGGTGGTCTGAAGGGGACGAGGAAAGCTTCCCGCAGGGCCCATCCAAACCCGAATCCTAGGCGTATTCCCAGTGTCCCGGCGGCTGTTGACGGGGCTATCCATTGGAGGTATCATTACAGGATGAATTTTCGTCTTAATCTTTCTAAGTTATTGAATTTTAAGAAGATCGGAGTTTGAAATGAACTTTGGACGTCGTTTTAAAATGCATTGGCTGAATAACCGGGTCAAAATTTTCGTGATCTCGGGTGTTGTCCTTCTGATTATCCTCTCCATTTACGGAATGATGTCGCTGGAAAGCTATTACCGCAATATCACTCTGGCCCAGATGCCCATCTCCATCCTGCTGGTCATTGTGAACAGCCTTGTGTTCGTTTACATGTACGCACTGGTGCTCAAGGGCGGCTTCACGAAGATTGAGAAGAAAAGCATTAAGGGCAAGGAAGTGAACATCAAGTTTTCTGATGTCATCGGCATCGATGAAGCCAAAGAAGAATGCTGGGAAGTCGTGCAGCTCATTAAGGACCATGCCAAGCTGAAAAAAATCGGCGGAAAAATTCTGCGCGGTATTTTGATGATTGGTCCTCCCGGCTGCGGAAAAACTTATCTCGCGAAAGCTATCGCGACTGAAGCAGGCCTGCCTTTTCTTTCCATGGCCGCCAGTGAGTTCAATGAAGTGTTTGTTGGTGTGGGTTCAAGCCGCGTACGCAGCCTTTTCCAGAAAGCCCGCAGTCTTGCGTATGGTTTTGGCGGCTGCATTATTTTCATCGACGAACTTGACGCCATGGGCCACAAGCGTACATTCAACCAGTTTGGCGGAGCGGAAAGCAACAACACACAGAACCAGCTGCTGGTTGAAATGGACGGTCTTGGCGGTAAAGCCGAAAACGTGATCGTGATCGGCGCGACCAACGCGGGCGAAGATATTCTGGACGAAGCGCTTTTGCGCCCTGGCCGCTTTGACCGCAAAGTCTACATCACCAAGCCCGGCCTTCAGGGGCGTGAAGACCTTTTCAAATATTACCTGGCCAAGGTCAAGCATGATCCTTCCATTGACGTGGGCCGTCTTGCGCGCAAGGCCGTTGGTAAAACTCCGGCTGAAATTGAAAACATTGTGAAAGAGTCGGCGCTGATCGCGACCCGCAACGGCAAGGAAGTCGTTTCTTTGAAGGAAATTTCCGAAGCCATTGAACGCATCGAGCTCGGTGTGAAAAATCGTGTGCGTATGACGGACAAGGAAAGGGAAATGACCTCCTACCACGAAACCGGACACTTGATTGTGGGGTATCTAATCCATCCGCGCAATGACGTGTTCAAGGCGTCCATCATCCCTAGAAAAGGGACGCTTGGCGTTGTCCATCCACAGGCCATTGAAGAATGGTTCTCGCAGGACCGCGAAGTTATGCTGGCGGACATCAAGTCCTTCCTCGCCGGTTATGTGGCCGAAAAAGTGAAATACGGCACCACAACCAGCGGCGTATCCAGCGATTTCAAAGGCGCAATGCGCATTGCCCACACCATGGTGTGGCGTTTGGGGATGGGCCCGTCCGGCCTTGTCGGCGATTACACCGACATTCCGGAATCAGAACTGTCGGCCGAAACCAAAAACCGGCTGAACCAGGACACGGATAAAATTCTCAAACAGTGCCTGACGGAAGTCGAAGAGCTCCTTAAAAAGGAAAATGTGCTTTTCGAACGTTTCGCGCACGAGCTGCTTGTGAAGGGTGAGCTCGAATACGACGAAATCGAAGCCATCTTCGCCGAATACGGGAAAGTCAATCCTCGCCGGTTCAGCATGAAGAAGGACAAGGATGAGCCCAAAGGGTGAAAGAAGGTCTGGCCGTGAGTCTTTTGAGAAAGCTGGGTATCTTTGCGGCCGGCGTCGCTTTGCTGGGCATGGCCGCAGGATGCAGCTCTGAATCTTATCCTGCTGACAAGCTGAAGGAAGCCCTCGCCGAAATTACCCACAAGGAATATGGCATTGACGACATAGACGTCAAGGTCAAGGGCGAGACCATCGGCGTTTACCTCCCTCTGAAAAAGCTGTTTGCCGCAGACTTTAAGGAAGCTGCCATCACAGGCAAGGTGCGCAACCTTGAAACCCTTTTTGAACCCTCCCCGGAAGCATTGGAAAAAGTGGAAGATGTGCTTTTTTCCATCTCCCGCGTCTTACTTAGCACAGACAAGCCCCTGAAATTTTATGTGCTGGAAGCCACTGACGTTGAAAAGACCGGTATGCAGCTGATTCTGACGGGCTGTGTGGATGACATCAAGCGGGTGCGTGTGTGGGACATTTCCCGTAATGAATACCGCAAGCGTGTGATCCATGAGCTTAGGCTGAACCGCGCCGTTATCTGGCACAAGTCCGTGCATAAATTTTTCCATGACCTTGAAGATTTGAGCGTAGCCAAGATCCAGTCACGTTATTTCGGGGAAACCATGGACATGGAATCACTGCAAAAACTTTTCTTCAACGGTATCCGCAAGGAAGGTTTTCCGGAAGATGTTAAGCCGAAGTGGGATATTCTGGATATTCGCAGTGCTGCGGTACAGAAAAACCAGGTCCTGGTTTATGTG
>CAZKMJ010000140.1:0-861 GCA_964553835.1 uncultured bacterium | reverse complement strand
CCCCCGGCCAGCAAGGAATCTACGGAGCTGCAGTATCTGTTTATTCTGGCCGTGCAGGGAGAGACCGGAAAAATCGCGCGCATTGTTCCTTTCCAGTTTAAAGATGAAAACGGCCAGCTGCAGAAAATCCCGTTTCCCAAAGAACTGCAAATCCAGGAAAACCTGGAACAGTGGGAAAGCGAGTTTCAGCTTGAAGAGGTTAAAACAGGGGCTTTCCTTGCCCAGCAGCTGACCCGCCGCGTGCAGGGCATTATCGCAGGGGACGAAAGGGTGCAGAACACTTTTCGCGAAGCTAAAATGGATTTTATTTACCACGAAGAAGAGCCGGCGCGGCCGTATTTCTCGCTTGAGATTGAAGCCGTGCTTCGCGACCTGAACAATTACAACCGTCAGTCCTTGCTTTTTCATGAAGACATGATTTACCTTCTGACCCTGGCTTCCCGCGAATTCGTGGAAGTGTTGCGCAGCTATCAGTTCGCTGAATTCGACTATTTGAAGGTCAGCCTGGCGCAGGACCCGGCCCCCTGGATCCTCGGAAGGGAAGATCTGGAGCTTTTCCGCCGGAAAAAAGTCGACCTTCAGGGCCTTCTTTCGCTTCCGCACGTTTAACGCAGTGGCTTGAGGCCCGCCCTTTTTTTTGCTAGAATAACCACCCTATGCAGCCCCTTTCTCCCAGACAACAGTCCATTCTGACCCGTGTCATTGAGATGCACGTGGAAACCGCGCTTCCCGTAGGTTCCCGGCATATCACCTCTCTTTATACCGAGCTTTACCGGGGTTCCTATTCCTCCGCAACGGTGCGCAATGAAATGGGCGTGCTTGAAGAAAAAGGGTATCTGACGCACCCTCACACTTCGGCCG
>CAZKMJ010000139.1:0-6566 GCA_964553835.1 uncultured bacterium | reverse complement strand
AGATTAACACACGGGTTTTGAGAATACAAGAGCGGGGGCAAAAAAAGTGAAAATAGTTCTGTATAGGGGGAAAAGGCCTAAAAATGGGTATTTTTAGCGGTAATTGGTGAACTGGAGGGGTATTTCAGGCGGGTTGGCCCGGAGAAGCTGCATGACACCCTGGAGGTCGTCCTTGCTCTTGGAGGTGACCCGTATCTGCTCATCCTGAATGGCAGCCTGCACTTTCAAACCACTTTCCTTAATAGATTTGACGATGGCTTTGGCTTTGTCAGCCGGTATCCCCTGCACAATGGTCACTTCCTGGCGCAAGGTGCCCTCAAATGCTTTTTCCGGATCACCAAACTGCAGGGCCTTTACCGAAATTTTGCGCGCGGCCAGCCTGCCCTTCAAAATATCGTGCAGGTTGCGCAGTTTCAGATCGTCGTCAGCGATGATCTTGATCTTTTTCTCCGTCTTGTTCAGCTCGAGAGAACTCTTGCTTCCCTTGAAATCAAAACGGGTAGAAAGTTCCTTGATGGCCTGATTGACGGCATTGTCCAGCTCCTGCATGGGAACTTCGGACACTATATCAAAAGAAAATTGCGAGGGCATTATTTCAGAACGGAGGAAGGAGACCTTTTAATTTCAGCTTCGATAAACTGGCGGAGGCGCTCGGAAGTTTCGGGTTCCAGGCCGGTAAATTCAATACCGGTATCATACTGTTTACGGCCGCCCTTCCCCGCCTGGGTTGGAACAGCCCAAACCACACGCCCGTCACATTCGACACTCTTGTCGTCATCCAGATCCACGCGCAGGCGGCATTTGGAAAAACGCTCAAGCGGACTGTCGAGAATCATGCACACACCGCCGATGCCCACATTCTCAGTCAGGGACACAACGGGTTTACCGGAAAGGTCGGATAGGATGCTGACTTCACAGCGAAGAGCCAAGCGCGGAAATTTTCTTTTATTAAAACCGTCCCACATAAATTCTCCTTACAAAGAACGGATGAATGCGTCTTGAAACGATTTTGCGATTTCTTTCTTTTTAAAGCTGTTAAGCTTGGTCTCTGCTTCCTGATAAGTCTTGTACGGTCCAAGGAAAACGCAGTAATAAGTCCTTCCGCCCGCGCGAACCAAAGGCTTGACGAAACATTTCCAGGTGTCGGCCTTAAGGCGCTCTACCAGTTTATCGGCATCTGCCTGCGCGGCAAAAGTGGCAATTTGAATTACCTGCCCATGAATATTCGCGGCACTTTCAGCCGGGGCCGTCTCTGCTCCCGTCACAGCAGCCGGAGTTCCGGTAGCAGCAGTTGTGACTCCCGCCGCAGTAGTCGAAGGAGCCTGAGCTTCCCCATTTTCAGCTGTGGCCGCTTCTGAAAGGAGCGCCTGGCTTGTGACCTGCGCCGGAATCTGCTGCTTCTGGCGATGCTGTTTGGGTTTGACAGGAACGGCACGAGGGTGCTTCATGGCAATTTCACGTTTCACATTCAATAAATGAATGCCGGCCAGCAGAAAAACAAGGAGACCGATACCGAAGGTCCAGGAAAAGGCACGGCGGACGCGAGGGTTCTTGAAATCAATTTTAAGAAAAAGCTGTGAAACAATACCGATGACCGTGACAAAAATTTGCGCAATGAGTGTCAGGACGCCTTTGAAAATTTTCCAGATACCCGGAAGAAGTTTACCGGTCAGAAAAGAAATGACCGGGAGCCAAAAAGCCGTTTTTGCCTTTACGGGCTTTGCCGCGGACTGGGCAGGCTTGTTAGCAGCGGCGGCAGAAGCCTGTACCCGGCTGACAGCTGCTTCCTGCGCAAAACTCGCGCTACGGCGGTCTTCATGAGTCAGAACCTGGGTCTTGGGATTCGCGATAGAAGAAGCCGGGCGTACAGAAGGCTGAGGAAGCGCAGGCTGGGAAGCCCCGGCATGCGGCTGTCTCAGGTGGCCATACAACTTCACCTGGATTTCCTTTTCTGAAAGGGTTTTCATGTCTCCGGGTTTTTTACCGAAAAGCTTCATAGAAAAGGTTATTCCTTTACGTGGCAGTGCTTCGAGAATTTCAACAGCTCCAGCGGTCCCATGTTTAATTTGGCGCGCTGGACAAAACCTTTCTTCTGGCAGAGCTTGTTGGCACCTTCCATCTTGGAAGTAGTTCTGAAAATAATTTCATGGTAACCAACTTCGTCGCAGAACTGCAGGACATGCTCGATCAATTTGACGCCGATATTCTGCTTGCGGTGGGATTTCGAAACGAACAGGCGGCGCATCAGGGCAACGCGATTGTCTTCTTTCTTGACCGCGACCGTACCCACGACCTTGCTGCCATCTACGGCCACAAAAAAGGCCTCACCAAGACCGCCGTAGATTTTAGCGATATTGTTGAGGTCTTCTGTGGGGTAAGCAGCGCTCGAGTCACTGAACTCTTCGCTCATGACCGAGTTGATCAGGGTCTTGACCGCCTTCTCGTCATCCTGGCAGATGCGGCGAATGGCGACCATTATTTCTTTCCTGCAGGCTTGGCAGCTGCTTCCTTACCTGCCGCAGGCTTGGCTGCAGGGGCGGCTGCTTTAGCGGCCGGCGCTGCGGCACCCGGTTTTGCGGCTCCGGCTGCTGCGGGAGCTGCTGCGCCCTCAGCACCTTCAGCGGGTGCTTCCTTGACTTTCTTAACCTTGATCTTGATGGACTTGACCTTGGGCAGCCCGAGGACGGACGCGCGGTCGTTCCATTTATTTTCTTCCTGCAACTTTTTGACCCGTTCAAAACGCTTCAGCACATTGCGGTGCTTGGTGCCGACAGAGTCTACACGGAGACTTGGATGCTGTGACATTTGATATAACCTTTCTTTTTCCGGACAAATCCGGATAAATATGGAGGGGATTATACCCGCATTTAACCTGTTTGGCTATCGAAAAATGCGGTTTTTTTGAGTCCTATCCCCCTGTCAGGCCAAAAGTAACGGAAAACCCCGAAAAAAGGCCTTTTTTAGGCAGAGGCCGCGAAATACGACTCGGCCTGGCGCTCGAAGGCCAGGAGGGTCTCCAGCATGTTTTGGGGGATCAAATCATCACGGAAAAGGAAGTTCCGCTTCCCTTCCAGAAGAGCCTGAAGCGCATTGACGGAATTCTGCGAAAGTTCGGCCGCGATTTTTAAAAGTACAAATTCTTTTGAGAAAACCGCGTCTTCACGGCCCATGGTATGGCGCACGGATTGATAAGGAGACATGACCTTCACCATAGCCTGGTATTTTTTCCGGAAATTTTCAGGATAAACAAATACAAGCCGCGCGCGCAGCGCCTGAATTGTGATTTTTTCTCCAGCCTCTCGGCGTTTGCGCAAAAGCTGTTCCGGCGCTTTGCGAAGCTGCCGGCGCGCTTCCGCTTCGTTTCGCGCGGTGCTTAATGTGAAACGTTTGGCATTTTCACCAAGCTTCGCTTCAAGCTCGTTTTGAATTCTTTTCACCTGAGCGGCAATTTCCGCTTCACTTCCCTGCTCAGGCAGCCAGACGGCAGAAAGGTGAAGGGAAGGCTCTGCCTCAAGAACAGTCATGATGGCGCGCGCATCAGGCGCCTGGTCGAGCGCGAACACAACATCCGCGCCTGCACCCTGATGGAAAGGCGCGCCGGCTTTTAAAAGATCATTTCCAAGCTTCTGTAGATTTTCCTGGAAGCCAATCCGCATGCCGGTTTTCCGCTGTTCCAGCTTGCTGATCATCAAACGATAAGCGCGCGGATCGGCGGCTATGCGGCGGAATTCCGAACGCAGGTTTTGCGTGAAAACTTCCACGCCGTTGTCACGGATGAATCCGGACATGGCGGACACAACAGGTGCAGAAGGAATTTCTCCGGCAAGAACAAACGGCAGCACCTGCGCCTGGATCGGTGTCGATGGCAGCGCGCGCACTTCGCTCTTCGCACCAAGACTAGCTTTTTCTTCCGCCACAATTTTCGCGAAACGGGTCTCCGGACTGTTTGTATCCAGACTCCCCATCGCTTTTTTGATTTCCGCCTGCGATTCCGGGGACCCAAGCAGTATTTGAGTCAATATCCTGGAAAGTTTGACCGGGTCCATTTCTTTCCCGGCGCGGATTTTTGCGCGGACAGTCTCTTCCCAAATCGGAAGCCAGAACCGCCATCCGCCCGGAACATTTGAGTAGAAAAACCGGGTCACAAACTGTGCACGGTAATAATCTTCAGAATTGAACACGGTGTAAAAAATATCCTTCAGCAGCTGTCGTTTCTCATCCGACCCTCCCCTGCCATCTTGATCGTAAATACTAAAGTGAAAAGCATTAACAATGGCCCAGGTGGAAGCTTCCGGTCTTGTGATAACATCATGAATTGCTTTTCTGAAAAACGGATTTTTAAACAGCCCCTCGTTATGAATAAACGCTCTGCCCGCGGGCGGACTCCATCTATCCCTCTCAAAAACAGCGCTCAACTCCGCCACAGTGCTCGCATCCGGCGTTACTGAAAAAATTGTCTGAAATTTATTTTTTGCTATTTCCAAATAACTCGGACCCATGGTATCGAGCATAAGTCTCGCGCCTAATCCAAAAAAATCGGTGACTGTCTTGATGTCCTGGACCTTTTTAAACTCGGGAAGAGGGGCGAAATAAAACGCGAGCCAGGGATTCCGTATTTCTTTGCCCAGGATCTTCCGGAATTCAACCACAGAAGCGAAATCCTTGGCAGTCTTGCTGTCCATATAACTTTCCTCAAGCATATCCAGATGATTAATAGCCATGGTTGAAAGAAGTAACTGCGCCATGCCCACCGAGTTCGCGGTGTCCGCCATCGCCTCAGAAATGATCTGAAGTAGCGTCAGCCTTCCCGCGCCAGAATAAACAAGTCCCTCAAAATCTTTGGGTGAGTAAAATTTCTCCTTAATCTTTAGAAGCTGTTCGTAGGAATAATTTCCTCTATCGAACTCGAAATGGCGCTGCAAAAATGCTTCTGTCCACCAGGCCAGCTTTTGATTTCTGCTTCCCGCTGTATTCAGATAGGCGACCAGTTCTTCAATATTCAGCTGCATCTCCGTATCATCCGCGGATTGAAATACTTTTTTAATATAATCCCGGATTCTCAACCGAGTTTCATCATTGACCTGCCACAATCGAGATGACGCGTTGCGGTTTGCAACCGTCACGGCATAATCAATCGTTAACTCAACCTCACGTACGATTTTTGCGAAACGGGTCTCAGGACTGCCGGGATCCAGTGTCCCGCCCAGGATTTCCGCGATTTCGTTGGTATTGTCCTTAACCCCAAGGAGAACCGCCATCAACCTCGCCGAAAGCCGGGCAGGATCAACGCTTTTTCCCGCGCGCACTTTTTCACGGACGGAATCTTCAAGAAGAGGCAGCCAAAACCTGTACCCTTGCGGAATCAGCCTGTTAAAATAAAAAAGGGAAAGAGCAGTGTCCATATCATCCTGGGCAAAAGCCTTTTTGAAAATTTCCGTGAAAAGCGCCCGCGCTTCAATTCCTTCGTCGCCATTCGGCCATCTCTTGTTTTTAAACGTCATCTGGTAATAGGCGTACGCAAAAGAAAGGATTTCCCACTTAGCGCGAACACTCGTTTCAGGCCGGGTGACGGCCTCAACCACAGCTTGTCTGAAAAACGGGTTCTTCATGGCTTCGATTTTTCTGAAAATCTCTACGGCCAGCGCAGGAGCATAGGACGTTTCATTGAAAACCGCGGCAAGTTCATCAACCGTCTTTTTATCCGGAGCGGAAGCAAATAGACCTTCTATTTTTTCCTTCGCGATTAATACTTTGCTGGGCGCCATCGGCAGCTCGTCCATGTCCACTTTGAAGCCTATCGCAACGGCATCCCGGATAGAGCCGATGTCCTGTGACTTGCCTGCTTCAGGCAATTCCCCATAAAAATAACGCAGCCAGGGATTCTCGAGTTTCCTCCCCAGATCCCGCCGGAAATTGATCAACCCTTTTTTGTTAGCGTCCGCCCGGGCATCAAAATAATACGTTTTGTCGACGTCATTGAACTGGGCGCGCGCAAGCCGGTATAAAATGTATTGGGACAGCGTGTCCTGATTGGCGGGATCTTCCAACGCCTCCATAAAAATCTGCATCATGACCAGCTTCCCCACAGCCGTTCCGGAAACCCAAACAATCGCAGCATTCGAATCAATTATCTCAAGGGCGCGAGTAAATCGTTCAGCCGGATATTTCCCTTCAAAGACCTGGCGTTCGAACTCGAGAAATACCTGTGCCCAGCTGCTGTACCGTGCGAAATAACTGAAGCCGCCGTCCGCGGAAACTGCCTCGACCTCTATGAAAAGGGACAGATCGTCGTAATTCTTTTTCAAATCTCCTTGCGTTTTCGAGCCCAGTAATTTTTCCACATATCCGCGTATAGTGGCACGAAGATCATCATTCATCTGCCAAAGTTTCTCTGTACCCGCTCGTTTCATAATAGGCACCGCCAGCTCAAGTGAAGAAGCCACCTCATCGACGATTTTCGCGAAGCGAGTATCCTCACTTTCCGGATCCATGGTCCCACCCAAAGCCTCACGGATCATCCGGGCCTTATCCCCGCTTTTAATATCCTGGGATTCCGAGATAACGTT
>CAZKMJ010000138.1:6001-6608 GCA_964553835.1 uncultured bacterium | reverse complement strand
CAAGCTGCTTTTCCCCCTTAAGCCAGGAAGTAATAAATTCTCTTTTGCTTTTGTCTAACATTTAATTAAAAGTATATGTCCTTTTTTTAGACACTAGCGGATAGTCCAATACTTCGTCAAGATACTTTCTGAATTTAGGATCTATCATTACCTCTGGCGCGGTTCCTTTTAAACTTATTCTATATTTAACGGGTATATTCTCCGCGGCTCTATAGATTACAGCTCTTTCTGCATTATTAGGATTAAAATGTTGCAGACCTCTTTCTAAAATTGCCTGCTCTGCCGTTGTCGGAACACCGCTGCCAGGCGAATAACTTGTTCCGTGCGGACCCGAAACACTTGCAGAGCCAGGAATATACCTCGAATCGTAGACCCTATTTACAAATTCTCCTTTACGGACAACTGATGAAGATTCCAAGGAGCCTTGACTGCTTTTTAAAACAAACTGTCCAGCGCCTTCCGGTCCGAGTATGTCCCCAGCTTTTAATGTAACCTTTCCAACCCCTTTGAATTTTCCAATCAAAGCGCCAATCCCACCAACCAGCTCTGCAGCACGACCGAATTCTTTGGCCGTATAAAGAACGGAATTGGTAAAATTAGGGACATT
>CAZKMJ010000138.1:0-5991 GCA_964553835.1 uncultured bacterium | reverse complement strand
AAGCTCTCCAGACCGAAGACCTTGATCAAAAGACCGGGAAATATTAGGGATGTCTTTAAACAGACGCAGAACGTCAGAGTATCCCTTGAGTAAATCTCCAGCTGTATAAAGAACCGTCGCTGAATAAATCCAGGCGGCACTATCTGTGGGAGTTCCAAGAATCTGGCTGATTCCATAATCAATTTTTTCATCAAGGGAATCCGCCAAATCATAGCGAAACTCATTAAATGAAAATCCTTGATCGCCCAGGTTGCCGATGTGTTCGTTGGAAAGGACCTGACGGTTGGAGTCGAGGAGAAGATACTGCCAAGCGCCGCCGTCCAGATCGTACGCGAACTGGCCTTCACCGAATGATTCGGGGCTGTATCCGATGTCCGCAAGCAGCTCAGAGCGGTCCAGAGGATGGAAGAAAGGATTTCCTTCCGAATCGAAATCAATACGGGCTCTCATGGCGTCGCCGTATCGCGCTTGAAACTGGCTTTCAGAAATGCCTGCCGGCTGCCCCGCGCCCACAAAGATGGACTTGATGGCGCCGCCCGCGTCTTTAAGAAAATTCGAGATGCCGTTCCTCAAATCACTCAGGAAGCCGCCCTGGGCCTGAGCACCTGTGGGCGCCGCCGGCACTCCGGCTTGCGCGGCCGAGAGGCCAAGCTTCTGTTCAAAGAAGGAAGCTGTCTGATTGCCAACAGCCTGAATGCCGACATTGGCGACCGAAGTCAGCACGCCCTTCCAGAACGAGCCCATCTTGCTTTTCTCGATCTGCTTGTCGACTTTCTGTTCCGCGAAATTCAGCGCGAAGCTCTTCAAAGCGTTCGTCACAAACTTCGTGATACCGGTCTTGGTCAGCAACCCTTTCGCGCCGTCCATAAAACTGTTGAACATGTTCTTATACGCCGTGACGGGGTTGATCTGTTCCTTCAATGTCTTCAGGAAAGCGTCTTTGAAATTCTGCGGCTGGAAATTGTTGTACATTTCCTTGATCTTGCCCGCAAAGTTGCTGAGATTGTTGCCCGCGTTCTGAAGAAGGTTGCGGCCAAAATCAGCGACTTTTCCGGCAAAATTACTGATAGCAGTCCCAACGTTCGAAGCAAAATGGCCCACCAGCTGGCCAATGCCTGAAAGCGCGGCCCCTATAACCTGCATAACCGCGCCCAGCACGGCTTGGACCACGCTGAACACCGCCTGAAGAATAGCGTTCAGGATGGCGCCAATGATTTGGCCGATGACCGGGATAAAGAACAGCACGACCTGGATCACAACCTGAATGGCGACCTGGCCCCAATACTTGAACAGGCCTTTGAAGTCCCCGCGTTCAGCATAATGATAGGAGTTGATGATGAAGTTGAACGGCTGTGTCAGGATGCCGGCAATAAATTTACCGACCGTCTTTCCGAACACCGCGGTCGCGACCTTGTTGATGGCAGCTACGATCTTTTCGATGATCTTGATCACAGGCCTGACGATTTCCACAAAAATCTTCACGATTTTCTTGAACAGCTTGCTGAAGAAACCCGCGCCTTTGACTTTGAGCAGCTCTTTGGAGCCCAGATTATTTTCCGCCGTCACCCGGTAGACCTGCGTGCCGAACTGGAAAAATTTCATGGCGTCCGGATTGTTCACCGCCGGAATGCCCAGTGTCTGGAGCTGCGCGGAAGTCAGGAATGAGAAACCTGTATAAACCGCCTGGAACTGCGCAACGGTAAGCTGCTGCTGCACGCCGTTTTCGCGGAAAGTCACGTTGCCACCGCTGATCTGGACCAGTTCCACAAAACGGTCCTGAATCATGACCATGAACGAACTGTTCAGGGACGTGAGCATGGAAGCAAGGTCCGCGTAGGTCTTCGAAATTTTCCAAAGCTCGGCGCCGTTCTCAACAAGCGCCACGCCAAACCATCTGGATTTGAATTCCGCCACCGACTTGGTGCGAAGCAGGCCGTTTTCAAGGAAAGTCACAGTGGTTTCCGTGATCGCGGTCACCACTACATAATGCCTGTCCTCAATATTGACCATGACATGCTTGCCGCTGACTGAAACAAGCCTGACCAGCTCTTCCCAGCTCAGCCTGAAACCCTGAATGGCCAGGCTGTTGGCCGACGCCACGGTTTTCAGGTTATACGCGGAGAACTGAAGATTTCCGGTGAACTCAGGAGCAATGACTCCGGTCAGAATGTCCACAAACAGGGCCTGCGCGGTAAGGTCCTGCATGGCCGGGGCTGAGCCGAGTGAATAGCTGAGCATTTCGTGGAGCGAGTGAATGGCAGACTGGCCGAAATGAATATCTTCATTGATCAGCTCAAGCAGGCGGGCCTTGATTTTGTCCAGGTCCGCGAGACTGAGTTCCGCCATATTGAACGCGGTATCTGCTTTCAAGAGTTTCAGCAGGTTCTGGAAACGGACATCCATCGTGCCGCTGGCGAAACCGAAAAAGATTCGCAGCTGCAAGTCCACCTGATTAAGGATGGCCTGAATTTCCTGGCCGCGGTTGTAGTGCTCAGTGTGTCCCTGCGCGTCCTGGTTGTAGGTATTTTTCAGATAATTATCGAACGATGCCTGCGAATTCAAAGTGCGGAACTGATTGACCAGCTGGCTCAGTTCAGAATCCCCTGCGTCGCGGCCAAGCAGGCGGCGCGTGGTTTTATTGGTCAGCACTTCAAGATATTTGGTCTCAAGGACCTGTTCAGAAGCCGCGGCGGCCGCGCGCTCACCTGTCAGCGTCTGCGCGTTTGCCAGAATGACCGCTTCCTGGCCGTCCGTGTTTCCATAATTCTGCACAAGCGAGGAATCAAGCAGGCCTGCCACGGTCTGTGTGGTGAATGAAACCACGCCGGCCATGGGCATAAGCAAGCTCATGCGCAGGCGGGACGCGAAAGTGCCGTGCATGATGTCCTGAATTTCAGCGCCAAGCTCTTCAGGCGAAGGCAGCCTGCCGAGCAGAAGCAGGAACTGCTGAATAATCTGCCGGGTCGCGGTACCGAGGTCCAGGCTCGAACGCGGAAGGTCAGTCAAAAGCAGATCATCGGTCGACTGAAAATTCTGTCCGCTTCCGGTGCGGCGCAGGGAACGGCCCTGGCTGTCTTTATAGTAGGTGTAATTGAAAGTGCCATCAGGAATGATGCTGGCGATTTCACGGCCGTCCGCGTCGTACTGCGTGCGTTCACGTTTCAGCTCATTGCCTTCAAGGCGCCAGTAAATGTCCACGCCTTCGGTCAGATAACCGAGCAGGCCGAAAATATTCTGGAAGTAATGAGTCACCGGCACATTTTCATTCACACCGCCGATAGTGTAGTTGCTGTAAGCAGAAAGCGCGGCCGCGGTTTTGGCGTCTTTCGAGCCGGTGTTCACGGCCCAGGTGCGCAGGTCGGCGGCAGTGCGAATGCTGTTGTAAAGGTCCGCTCGTTCTTCCCACAACAAGGTCAGCTCATCTTTTTCTTCGATCAGCTGGCCCGTGGTGCGGTCATAGCGCCGCTGGGTCCTGGCACCGTTGCGATCGCGCGCGATCAAAACGGACTGGTTGCCGTAAAAATCAAGCCGCGCGTCAAACGTACTGAAGCGGGCGGCTTCGGTGGTGCGGGCAACCGGTGAGTAATCAATCAGATGATAGTCTTCACGATAACCCTGCAGGCGCGCGTACTGAATTAATCCGGAGCTGGCGTTGCCATCCACACGGAAGCGGTTCTGCAAGCCAAGAGTATCATCCAGAACCTGGCGAAGACCGGGCAGCATGTCGGTCGTGGCGCCGGAGCCAAACGCGTTTTGAACAGGCGCGTACTGGGCAAGCGAAGCATATTGTTTGTAACCTTCGGTCTGCGCCCACTGCAGCAGCGATTTCCCCTGCCATGCGCCGGCCTTGGTGGAAACAGCCTTGGGATTCGGCCACAGGGATTGAAGGACTGTGCTGTTTTTCCAGACCAGGAACAGCGCGTTTTCATAAGAAGTCATCCGGCCGGAGGCATCGAAATTCTTGATTGAAACAGGCGCCTGTTCAGCCTGATTTTCATACGCTTCAATTTCAAAAAGCGTCAAGCTGGTGCCCCAACTTGAATCCAGCCCGGCATTGACTCGCAGGTACTGCGCGGAAACAGCCGGAAAGCTGTCTTCCTGCCAGCCGCTGACACGCGCGCCGGTTTTGTCCACAACCGTAAACCAGTTGACGCCGTCGGTGGAGGCCTGGATGGAATACGCGAAGCCATTGTTAATGTCACCGCCGGTTTTCAGGCGGACAGTGCTGACATTAGCTGTCCGGTCGAGACGCACAGTAAAGGACTGTCCACTCTGACTGGTATTTTCATTGCCATCAATCAGCTGGGCCGCGGCAGAGGAACCCGCAGCGTCAAAACCAATTTTATTCAGCTCCAGAACTTGGGGACCATATTCACGGATCTGGGAAATTTTTCCGGAAGCGTCATAAGCGTACTGGAAAGAGTTATCTTCCCTTCCGCCCTTGCGCGTTTGCTTGATCAGGCGTCCGGCCTGGTCGAAGTCCGATTCAATCGTAACCGGCACATAACCAAAGATACGGAGTTCATTAATGAAGTCATCTTTGAACGCGCCGCCGGCAACTGCCGCTTCCATTTGATCAACGCGGACATAGCGGGCCTGGCGAGCCGTGAAATTAAGCGCCCAATCCTGCTCTGCGGCGCCGCCTGAAACCTGCGTGGCCGTCTGCCAGTTAACACCGTCCGTGGAAGTGGACAGGCGGAAAGATTTCAGATAGCCCGACCAGGAAGAAAGCAGGCGCGCTTCATTGATTTCGTAAACGTCCCACAGGTCAACAACCAGGGAATTTTCCTTAAATACGCTGGAGGCAGCCCACGGCGTGTCCGCGCGGCCGTCAACGGCCTTAGAAGCATCGAGTGTGGTGCCCGCATTAGTAGTCGCGGTCGCTGTTTTTCCGGCCGCGAGTTCCTGGCGTTCCTTGAACGTTTCCGTGCGGTGCTGCGTTCCGTTCACAATGATGACGTTCTGCAACTCAGCCGCGTAAACTTCGACTTCACCCAGGAAAGCGTAGTAATTCGCGCCCGCGTTCTTGCCGCGGATGCCGTCGATGCGCACATAGCGGGCCTGCTTGTCAGCGAACAAATATTTCCATTGATTGGCTGTCGTCAGGTTCTGCTCAGTCACGAGCGTCTGCCAGGTCACGCCATCGGTGGAAATTTTGATCGCGAAATCAGAAACATAAAGGTTCTGGAGCCAGCGTGTGTCGACACGGATTTCAGAAACATTGAAATTACTGCCCAAATCGATCTGCACCCATTCCGCCTGGCCTTGCGCGGCGGAAACCCAGGTGCCGTTTCCTGCAAATACGCCGTCTGTAAGGTCGGTGGGGCCGGCATCCGGAGAAGAACCCGAAACCGTGACCGGCTGGCTGCGCGCCACATTGCCAAGAGAGGTCCGGATTTGTTTGGAAATCAGAACGCCGCCCGAGTCAAAAATCTCGTCGGAAAGCAGGGACTGTTCCGTGCCGGCTTTTCTCCAGATTTTTTTCTGGGTCCCGCCGCCCACAAGCGCGTCATAAGTTGTAACAGTCTCATTATAGGAAGAACCACTGCGTTCTTTCAGGGCGATGCTCCTGCCCTGCGTGTCAAAAGTCTCCTGGCGGACAATACCCAGAGCATCCGTAGTAGTGACCGTCAGCTGGTTCTGCGCGTTGGTTTCGTACGTGGTGGTTTGTTCCGAGTAAGTGGAACCAAAACCTGAAAGTTCTGAGATCATGGCGTAAAGGTACGGACTTCCGTTATCCGCAGTGGAAGTCATGTCACGCAGTCGGACCCCCCGGACCATGCGCTCGGAAAAATTAATGGTCCATTCATATTTCCGCCAGGCCTGGGCCTGATACGTGACTTCCGTCCAGACCGCGGTGGGTGAAGCCGGATCATCGGCTGTGACTTCAATCCGGAAAGTTTCCAGCGAGTAGTTCGAATTACCCGGATAATGGGTGTCGATCTTGATCTGATTCATTGACTGCGCCGAGCCAAGATCTAAGCGGTACCA
>CAZKMJ010000137.1:0-6738 GCA_964553835.1 uncultured bacterium | reverse complement strand
GATATTCAAAATTTCTCCGAGCGATTTGACGGCATGCGACATGGACCCACGCATTTCATTCAGGGCCGTGATCAACAGATTGCCTAGATTGTGACCTTCAAAACCCGCGCCCCCACCCTTGAAACGGTATTGCATCAGCTCATTTAAAAGGTCAGGGGATGTGGAAAGGGCAACCAGGCTTCGCCGCACATCGCCCGGTGGAAGGATCCCAAAAATATCACGCAGCCGCCCGGTGGAACCTCCGTCATCACTCATTCCGACAATGGAGGTCAGTTCAAGACCGGGCAGAGTTTTAAGACCCTGAAGAAGTGTGAAAAGTCCGGTCCCCCCCCCAAGGCAAACTACCCGCGTCTCCTGTTCCAGGATCTGCTGGACCCGTGTGACAAATTTACGGATGACCATGGGCCGCGGCAGGACCTCAGTGCGGGGAAAATGTTCTTCTTCAATCTGCTCACGGTCTTCTTCCGAAAGAGTCAACACGATCACGGCCGGCGCCTTGTAATTTTCAACCGAGCGGAAGCGCCTCAGAATTTCAAGCGCGGTCATACGGGGAAGCGCGATATCCAGGATCAAAAGGTCAAATTTCTGGGTGATTGCTTTCTGAAAAGCGTCGAGGCCGTTTTTGGCCGTGTCCCACTGATAATTAAAGCGCTGCAGGGATTTGCGGACCATGGAGTCAAGGGGCTGGCTGTCTGTGGCCAGAAGAATTCTCATGGGGTAAATTACGGCCATTTAAGGCCAAACTAAATGGAAGAAAAAATCAGGCGCGGTATTTGTAGCGGGGAGCGGAAAAAGCGGGCTGAGACTCGCGGAGCATAATTTCGTAAATCTCCTCCGGCGTCTCGGAAATTTTCATGCGCTCCCTCAGGAAAGGGTCGCGGAAAAATGCCTGAATTTCAAGCAAATGAGCGGAACGCTGGGAAAACGGCACCGTCTCCGGGAAAACCGACAGGAGCACAAAATGCGCTGGCTGCCCATCACCTGAGCGGTATTCAATCCCCTTGCGGCTTACACCGGCAAGAAGGAAAGGCTCTGTAAGACCGGGGAGCACGCAATGAGAAAGCGCCAGCTGGTTCCCCGCCGCGGTGGACTCGAAGAATTCCTGCTGGAGCAGGATTTCGAGCAGGTTGCCTTTCTGGCGGGGCGAAAGCATCCCGGACGGAAGCATGGCAATCAGTTCCGCCATCGCGCCTTCGCAGTTGGTAGCTTCGAGAGGTACCCGGATCAGGTCCTCACGCAGCAGCTGTTGAAACATGCATTCTCCTTGCGTGCATTTTTTTGACACGTTCCGCGTTGGAAACCATCTTGAGCCAGCGACGGTTCATGAATCGCAGGTCAAGCTTCAGCTTGCGCATGTCTTCATAAAGGTCTTTGGGGATAACGGTGCCCGAAACGTCCTGGGCGAAACGTCCCTGCAGCTGCCTGATCTGGTCTTTTCTGCTTTCAATTTCATGGCAAAGCTCACGGGCAGCAACAGAAGGCTGCGCGGAAACCTTGCCGGCAAGGGATTCAAATTCCTGCTCGAACTGCTGTAAGGACGGATTCACAAGTAAATCAGAAATCTTCATAACTTCCTCGCAAAATCAAAAGGGTTGAAAAATATGAATCAGAAACAAGCCAAAGATAGCAAAAACAATCTTAAAACCCGATTAAAATACGATTAAAAGAATTTAAGGGGATTAGATCGCGGGGAAAATAACGATGAGCGTGGTGCCGGAACCTGGAGAGCTTTCAATCTTGAGCGTGCCGCCATGCGCGTCGGAGATGGTCTGCGCAATGTTCAGCCCCAGCCCCGCGCCTTCGTAGGAGCGAGCCTGGTCAGTGCGGTAAAATCGGGAAAAAATCTTGGCCTGGGCCTCCGGCTCGATGCCGATGCCCGTGTCTTTGATCCTGACCTCAAGGTCTTTACCTTTGCGCTTCAAACTGGTTTCAATACTGCCGCCTTCCGGCGTGAATTTGATGGCATTATCGATCAAATTGCTGAAAAGCCGCTTGAGATAAACTTCATCCCCCATCATTTCAATGTCCGGCTCAAGCTTGACCTTCAAGTCCAGCTGCTTTTTTACGGCCCGGTCCTTCAACCGCTCGGCCACCTGCCCCAGCACAAGGTCCATGGACAGGCGTTTCTTCTCAAATTTCAGCTGGCGGGCGTCACTGCGCACCAAAAGCATCAGGTCATCCACCAGCCGGATCATTTCATCCACTTCCCCGCCGATAGTTTTGAGGGTTTCAATCAAGGTTTCGGATGAACGACTGCGGCGCAAAGCCAGGTCGATCTCCCCTTTGATGATGGCAAGCGGTGTTTTAAGCTCATGCGAAACGTCCGAACTGAATTCACGAACACTCCGGGTGGAAACTTCAATGCGGTCCATCATCTCATTCAGAGTTTCAGCCAATCGGTCAATTTCATCGCGCACATGGGTGCGCGGAAGGCGGGTTTGAAGGTAGGCGGCCGTGATTTGGCGCGCTTCCCGGATCATGCCATCCACAGGCTCAAGCGCGCGTCGCACAAAAATCCATCCAACCACACAAGCCGCTGCCACCGCCACAGGCACAGACACCCAAACGATAAAGGCAAGCCGGTCTAGCGCCTGGCGTGCTTCTTCCAGCGGGCTGGCAACCTGGATGATCAAAGTATCAAGGCGAGGGATGTGGAAACGAAAATAATAGAGCCGCACGGGCTTTTTCATGAAATGGATGGTCTGGTACGAGGCATGTCTCTCCATGAAAAGCGAATCGCGCTCAAAGTCGGGAAAAATGATTTCGCGCTGCCAGCCGCTCAAATGGTTCAGCACTTCGGTGTGGTTTTCACGCACGATGCGGATTATGAGCGGGCTTCTAAGGATCCGGCGCGTGGATGTTTCCCAGGTCTCCAGGATTTTACGCACCTCCGCGTCCGTTGGGGTCTTGGCCTGCCCAAAAAATGACTTGGGCATCGTGTCGACAAAATTCCCGATGGATTCCGAAATCAAACGAGCTTCATTTTGCAGGTTTTTATCAGTATCACGGTAAAGGACCCTGGAAAATTCCGTGTACATGAACAGGCCGAAAAAGGCCAGCAGAATGGTCAAAATCAGGGCGTACCAGAGAGTCAGCCTGACTTTAACAGAGCGGAAAACTTTCATGGAAACGCGTTACGGCGCGTCGGTAAACCGGTAACCGGAGCCGCGGATGGTTTCAATCAGGCTCTTGCCCGCGGGCGGGTCGATTTTCTTGCGCAGGAAATTGATGTAGACGTCAATGGTGTTGCTCATGGGGTCGAAATGCAGGTCCCAGACATGCTCCGCGATCTGTGTGCGCGTAACCACCTGCCCCTTGTGGCGCATCAAAAACTCCAGAAGAGCGAACTCTTTCTGGGAAAGTGAAATTTCACCCTTGGCATCGCGCACCTTGCGAGTCAAAAGATCCAGCGTCAGGCCGCCGCCGGCAAACTGCGATTCTTCTTTAATGTCCCGCGGCCGGCGGAGCAGCGCGCGCAAACGCGCCAGCAACTCATCAAAAGCAAAAGGTTTTGTAAGGTAATCATCCGCGCCCTTGTCCAGGCCTTTGATCTTGTCTTCAACAGAATCGCGCGCGGTCAGCATCAGGATAGGCGTGCGGTTACCTTCCTTGCGGATACGCTCACAAAGGTCCAGACCGCTCAGCTTGGGCAGCATGATGTCCAGGATGATGACATCATATTCATTAGCGCTGACACACTCCCAGCCCGCTTCGCCGTCATGCATCACGTCCACGGCATAGCTTTCTTCCTTCAGGCCGCGTTCAATGAAACTGGCCATCTTTTTTTCGTCCTCAACCAGAAGCACTCGCATCAGCGTTCCCCCTCCGGGTCATAGTGTACGGTCACATCAGCGCCCGGGTACTTGTCCCGGATTCTATCAATTAATCCTTCGGTCAGAAGGTGCGCTTTCTTGAAATCATCTTCCTCGCGAATTTCGACATGAAAATCCATAAAAACCTGCGTTCCCACCCGCCTGCTGCGAAAATTATGCAGTCCGCCAAGGCTGGGATGGTAGCCGGAAATAATGCCTGAAATCTCTTCTTTCGACACATCCGGCAGGCTGCGGTCCAGAAGCTCGTCCACGGCCTGCTTCAAAATACCATACGCCGTCTTAAAAACATAGAGCGCAACCAAAATGGAAAAAAACAGGTCCCAATAGACCTTCCCTGTCAATTTAGCCAGCACCAGAACGGCGATTGTACCCCCGTTGGTCAGAATATCCGTGGTGTAATGGAGTTTTTCCGTAGAAAGGATCAAAGAACCCGTCTTTTTCTGGGCCCAGGTCAACCTCGCGATCAAAGCAATTGTCACAAAAAGCGAAAAGGCCATGACCGCAACCCCTGCCTGAATTTCCTGAAGAATACTTCCCTGCACCAGCCTGCGGCCGGACTCCAGAATCAGGTAAAGCCCGCTGACGGCGATGGCAAGGCTCTGGAAAAGGCTGGCGAGACTTTCAATCTTTCCGTGGCCGTAGGCATGGTTGGCGTCAGGCGGCTTGGCGGCTGCTTTCGCGGCAAAAAAATTAATCAATGACGAAACTGCGTCCATAATAGAATCCAGGGCAGAAGCAAGAACAGCCATCGAATGCGTCGCGAACCCGGTCACAATTTTGATAATAGAAAGAAAAATAGCCATGGCGATTGACCAGCTGATGGCCGCGGCAGTTGTATTTTGATTGTGAGTCTCTGTCATGAAAACCGCCTTGGGTCAAAAGGCTTGAGCTCGGCTGGCATTTTTCCTGAAACAATTCCCTTCGCCAGAAGCCGCCCGGCATAGCTGCCGATCAGAATGCCGCTGCGGTAATAGCCGGCTGCCATGTAAAGTCCGGGCGTGCGCGATGGCCCGATCAACGGAAAACGATCTTTTGGAAAAGGCCGTAAGCCGGCCCAGGACGCAATCTCCCTTGATTTCTTAAGCGCCGGCACCAGGGCCTCATTTTTTTTCCGGATAATTTTGCGCCCCTTCGGCGTGACCGCGGGTTTGAAACCCTCAAATTCCACAGTTGATCCCAGCAGAAGATTATTTTTGTCCCACGGAACAATATAGCCGCCGTTGACCGTATGAAGGATGGTACTAATTTTTAAATTGCGGCGTTCCAAAACAAGGATCTGGCCGCGCGCGGGAACAATCCCTCGGCCCGCCCAGCTGCCCGCCGCGTTGACTACCGCTCCGGCTTCATAAAATTTTTTTCCAACCGACACGCCTGCCGCTTTTCCTTTTGAAACCCTGATGCGGGGCAGGTCTTTCGCATCCACAAAATGAACTCCGGCCTTTTTAGCGGCCGCAGCCATGTCCGCAAGCAGTTTCCGCGGCTGGACCCGGCCGACTGTGGGATAAAAAATTCCGCCGCGCACCGCCGGATTCATGTCCGGTTCTTTCTTAAGCAGCCACCCGCGGTCTTTCCAGGAAACCGGAAGGAATTTTTTTTGCCATTTCATCCTCTGCTTGAGTTTTTTTTCTTCAGCGGCATTGAAGGCGGCGTAAAACATGCCGCACGTCTTGTAATCTCCCCTGATCCCGTCTTTACCCCAAGCGTGGAACGCGCGCAGGCAGAATGGCAGGAAAGCGGAGTCCGGCTTCATTTCAAGAAGAGGATCCAGAATGCCTGCGGCCGCGGGTGAAGAATCGCCTTTGGAATTTTTCTTCGTGACCACAAGCACGCGTTTTTTCAGGCGGGCAAGCCCCAGCGCGGTTCCAAGGCCGGCCATACCGGCTCCAAGCACAATAGCATCGAATTTTTTACTCATGCGACAAAACTTTCTTCAGCTCCTCAACTGAACCCAGCGGCTGCTGACACACACGATTGGAACATATGGCGGCCGCGGTTTTCTTTTCCTTTTGATAAAGAAGGACCGAATCCGGAGTGTACACCCGGTTGGCCGCTTTTACAAAGTCCTGAAATACGGCCTCACCTTTTTCGCCCATGATGGTAATTTCACGCGGCGATGAGGTGTAAAAATCCGCGGCCATCAAAAGAAACGGAAAAGCCACCGGGTGCTCGCCTGCAGCGACCGCGTTGGATTCAATCGTTCGAAGCGAAATCCCCTCGGATTCCGCGCTGCCTGTCATGCGCGAATGTTTGACCAGCGCGAACGCGGCCACCGAATTTCCGGATGGCGTGGCGCCGTCATAATATTCCTTGGTGCGCACGATCAGATTTTCCGCGTCCCGGGCAGTATAAAAAAATCCGCCGGCGTTTTCGTCCTGAAAAAGCCTGCCCATGTCAGACAGCAGGCGTCCAGCTTCGTCAAGCCAGCGGATCTCAAAAGTCGCTTCATAAAGGTCCAGCAGGCCCAGCGCTAAAAACGCGTAATCATCCTGAAACGCTGGGATGGATGCCTGACCGTCGCGAAAGCGGCGGAGCAGCCTGCCGTTTTTTTGCAGGTTCTTTAAAATAAACTCGGCGGATTTCTCCGCGGCCTTTGTCCAGGCAGGCTCGTCGAGGACACGCGCTCCATAAGCCAGCGCGGAAATCATAAGCCCGTTCCAGGCTGTAAGGATTTTATCGTCCTTATAAGGTGCTATTCGCTTTTTACGTTCCTCAAAAAGCTTTTCACGGGACCAGGCCAGCTGCTTGTCCAGTTTAGCAGGTTCAAGACCGTGCGAGGCAGCGAAAGCCTCAACAGATTCCGAAACATGCAGGATAGAAGATGCGTGTTCAAAATTTCCTTCATCCGTCACGCCGTAAAAATCACGGAACAACTTGCCCGCAAGCACACCCAAAATTTTATCAATTT
>CAZKMJ010000136.1:0-6764 GCA_964553835.1 uncultured bacterium | reverse complement strand
ACCCCGTTACCGCTCCACAAGGCGCTTACATTATGCGCCTGTGAGATTTTCGCGCCTTGGAGGTCCGGCCATCTGTGGAAAGCGTAACCACCCACGGTATAGTAACGGGTCTGGCGGATATTTCCATTTCCAAGGTCCTCCGTTTCAACCGTACCCACGATCCTCGGAGCTTCCAGATTAATTTTTTCAATGGCAGCACCCTCTTCCCTCTGCTTGACAAAGGCCTTGAATTCCGCGGACTCTTCAATGCGTTCATCAACCGTTCTGTAAAGCCTGCGCAGGACCCGGTTCCATTCATCAAGCGGAAAAGTATCCAGGCTGAAATCCGGCGAGATAATCATTTCAAGAAGCTCGAACAGGGAGCGGTCACGCGGTCCGTCCGCTCGGGCGGGCCCCTGATGTTCAAAATCACCGCGCAATTTGCGCATGAATTCACGGGCCTGAGGGATCTGGTCGAGGGTACCAACGGGATAAGCAAGCGCCCCATTCTTAATATCTGAAAGCGCGTACAGAATGAAATGCATTTCCACAGTGCCGGCAAGTTCCCCGTCCATGACAACAGGCATATTATACTGCTCGCCGGTCTTGGCGATCCGCCAGGCGTCACGCACCAGCAGCGGACTGATGGTATCCAGGGACAGGGTCCCGTTCATGCGGTCCCGGTTATTTGATTTCGTCAGGTCATTCATTCCACCGCTCAGTGTACGGGACGTGTAACGCTTCTCGTCCAGTTCCTGGACGGTTTTGCCTATCGCATCCCTGTTGTTTTCAACCGCCATGGTGTCTTCAAGCATGTAGCCTATGGCAATGGTGTCCGTGGTAGACTTAATTTCCTGAGGATCAACCGTGTAAAGGGATTTTGTGAAATCTTCATGCCTTTCCGTGACCGCGGTTCTCCTGCCTCTGCTTGCGTCTCTAACCTCCTGCACAAATTCATTCCGGGCCTCGATAAACAACTCCTCAATACCTCTGACTTCTTCCGGAGTACGCACATCCGGAAAGAGGACCTGAAGCCGGGGCGGCCAGAGAAGGCCTTTCTGCAGGTTCACCGCGAAAATAGCCTTGAGCTGCAATTTACCGAACTCCCTGAATTTCCGGTATTTCGGGTCCTTGCTCAAATAAAACCGGACGCCCGTCATATTCCTCATGATTTCGTCCAGGTCCCATCCACGCAAGCCTTTGGAACCATCCACCAGAAATTTTGGGCGCTTGTCAACGGCCACATCGTAAAGACGGATTGTAAAAATAGATCCTTCCTCCAGATTGGAAGCGACTTCTGCCAGACCGGCATGGATGCGGTCGCGGTCAAGTTCGATACCCGCGCGGCCGGGCTCGGCTGTTACAAATTCTTCCATACGAAAAAGTCCGATCCCATTGCCTGCGTGCTTTGTAAGTAAGGACTCGCCGCCTTCAGGCACGGCAATTTTCTCAATATCAGTCACGTCCGCGAGGCTCGAGACCGTCACAGTGTCCACAAAACTTTTCCGGATGCGGTAGGTTGACTGCATTTTAGCGCGCGCCAGATAATACTCACTCCGGACTTCATAATTTTTACCCAGCCTGGCCCATTCCTGAATCGACTCTTCAGTCGGATTAAGCAGAAAGCGGCCGCGGCCTGTATCCAGCATGCCTTTAAGGTTCGGATCATTCATGTCATCCGCGGAAAGGCCTGCTTTGGCGAGATCTGCGGAAGTCATCACAAGAATGCCTTCCTTTTTAGCGAATGTGAACCAGTGCGGGATTCGCATCTGGCCCTCGATTTTTGGCGCGACAATGGCAACGATCCTTCCGCGGCCCTGATATGTAGCAATCAGGCGGTTGTAATCCGATTCATTGCGGATGTCTGTGGCATAAACAATGAGCGGGTTGTCCGACACGTCACGGCTTTCACCGAACTCCGCCAGGTCATGATATTTCATCAGGAACCCGAACATCTCTTCAGAAATCGATCCCCTGTTCTCGTAGGCAAATTTAGCCACGGCATATTCAAGCGGCCGGCCATTCTTGATTTTTTCACGCATGTACATGTCGAATTTTTCCCGAAAAAGCTTGGGGTGTCTGCTATAACGGTTGATAAGCTTGTAACGCAGGCCAAAAATCCACGCGATGGCCGCCGCTATCCGGAAAAGCAGATACTTAAAGGTCCATCCAGGCCTCAATCCCGGGAAAGCCTCAAAGCTTCGCGCCATCACTTTCTTATGGCGCTTCATTTCCGCGGACTTTTTCCTGTTTTTTACCTTTTCCGAATCATTGAATTCATAAATATAATTGTGGGTATCAAATCCTGAAGCTATTTGTTCCAGATAACCAATCTGTTCCAGGGCGGTGGTCCGCAAAGTTCTGAGATTCGCCTTTTGCTCCAGAGGCGCGATCTTAATACGGTCATCAAGCGCGGTAATATTTTCATCAATGCGCTGGATCAGAATTTTAATGGCCGCGCGCGGACTCATCCCGCTGCGGATGGACTCCAGAATTTCAGGGATGAGCTTCTCAAGATCTGATTTGCGTGAAAGGGTCAGCGAGTGCTGAAGTTCCGCCACATCCGGAATGTCTGTGCGAAAGCCGTACGGCAGATTCAGGATGATCTGATACATCTTGACCATGACCAGTTCCTGGTAACGGGCGGAGATGGCCTCCCGGGCCTGCTCAACCGGCATGTCTTCGATATTTTTTTCTTCAGTTCCCAGGAAAAGGATTTCGTCACGGTCTTCAAGAGCGGGGATCAACTCCTTTTCAAAGAGGGCCCGCACCATGGGGGTCATAAGGTCCGCTTTTTCAACCATCAGCCCGCGGATAACCTCCTGGCTTCTGACCCTCTGAATACCAATCCTTGGCAGAATTAGGTTCAGCCAGTCATTCGTGATTCTTTCAATTCCGTCCTGCTCCTCAGGATTGGGGTCCTTGAGCTGCTCCACAATACGTTTCCATATGGCCTGCAATGCATTGCGCTCGTTGATAATCTTGAGTCTGGCTGTGGTTTCCGAATCCCGCGGCCGTACCAACTGAAGGGTCCTTCTTTTTTCAACCGGCGACCAGCGCACCACACGGCTGAGAGGCGTGATCCCGCGGCTGCCGCCGGAAATACCGTTGACCACCACATTTTTTATTTCTTTTCTGACTTCTGAACGAAGCGGTACTGTCAGCTTGAAAACCGTGCCTTTGTCCGAAGATGTCACCTCGATGGAACCCCCGGACAGCGCTAGGGTGGCCCATATTTCAGCCAGCCCCAGGCCTTTTCCATCCTCCACATCAAACATCCGGATACTTTCGCCTGAAGGTTCAAAATAGGCCGCGGGCAGGCCCGGACCGTTGTCTTCAACCTGGAATGTGATCTGATTTTTATCTTTTTGAATTCCGATCCGGGTGATCTTTCCGTCGACCTGCGCATTCAAAGAATTAACAAGAAGGTTGTTCAAAACCGAGAAAAGCCGGACGCGGGACATCGCGACAGTTGTTTCAGGTGTCCATAATTCTTCCTGATCAAAGACCAAGTTGGTCCGGAGCCGCTGTTTCAGCAGACTCCTGATTTCAGTCAGGGAAACGTCGCGTGCGCTGCTCCTACCTTCAACAAGGAGAAGCCTGTCTTCTATATATTGAAGCAAAAGCGCAACCTGCGTTTCCAGTATCTGGAGGTACTTCGGGTATTTTCCACCGAGTCTTTCTACCAGCCGATTCAGCTCCTCTTTGCGCGATGAAAGTTCAGCGGAAAATTCTTCCAGGGCCTTGACCATTTCTCGCATAATGCCGGCAAGCTTTTCCGTATCGCGGACGCCCGTTTCCGTCATTTCATTGAGTTCCCTGAGCAGACTGACGGCGTCCGCGATACTCTCTCCAAGCTTGATGCCCTGCGCGTCCAGAATCTGGCTGTATCCATCCAGCAAAGTCAGGCCATCGAGAATGTCCGCGCCGCTTGAACTTTTATGGTTCAAGCTCTTGGCCGCGATGTAAGCCAAAGGTGTTTCAGGTTTCAAAGTGGCAAACACAGGCCCATAGCTCATTCTTGCTTCGGAGCGGAAAGGAATGGATTTCAGCTCCGCTTCATACCTTTCCCTCTGCTGTTGGTCCTCGACCTGAGGCAGAAGCGCCTTGACAGCTTCATGCGCCTTGGACTGCATGATCCGGTCCTCAGCCGCACCCTTTTCCATGGGGTTCCTCTTGGCTTCAAGCAGGTAGGGAATGGCCAAGGGATCGTTCATCCTCACCAGCACCTCGATTAATTTCTGCCTGAGAAGATAATATTCCCAGCCATCCGCGCCCTTAATATCTTTATACCCCGCAAGAACCAGCATGCCGCCAAAGTCAGGAATGGCACTTTTCATCTCAAGGCTGCCAAGCACATCCGCGTAGGTGCGTAAAGCAACTGGTGAATTCGGCTTGGTATCAAAAAATGCTTTAAGGGTTGGAACCCGCGCGTCCTTGCCCATGAATACCAGCGAATCCGCCAGGACTTTCAGGTGCGTTTCAAGCTTCTGCGCGCGCTGAAAATTGGTCAAATTCGCGACGTTAAGTTCGGCCACACTTTTTGTTTTTGCCTCTTCATAGTCATCTCCGGAAAGCTTGATTTCTCTGATGAGGCCGCTGATCACAGCATCTTTTTCTTCAGGCATCCCCTTTTTCTGCTGGATATGGTCACGAAGCGTCAGCGCTGAATTCACGCGCGCCTCCAGGTCCGCTGATTTAAGGCGGGCCATCATGTCTTTCACGGTCATGATCATCGCTTTTTCAGTCTGGGCTTGGACCTTGCCAACTTCTTCAGTCCAGGCGTCGGGATTGAGCAGGTATTTGTTACCCTCATCATGTCTGTACTTATAGACTCCCTTTCCCTTGAGAACAAAAACATACTGGCTTGTTCCCCAAATCACAGCTTTCCCGTCTTTCGTGAAACGTGGACCTGCCAAACCGGCGGTCGAGGATGCAAGCGGCAGGACTTTATAGAGTTTGGTTTCAGGTTCATACTCATAAAGCGCCAGGGTCTGAAAGCGCCCGATGCCGTCCGTGCGCGCGCTGAGGTGAGAGTGAACGCCAATGACCGGAGTCTGTTGCGCGTCTTTGGGAAGCGCGGGGGCTCGGAAATAAATGCTCTGGATTTCGACAAACCCTCCCGCTTTTTTATTCTCAGGACGGGAAATAGCAAATTCTCCGACATTAAAAATGTTTTTGCGGCCGCCCTTCTGGGCAACCAGATATGGGCGCAGATCAATTTGGGTTGTAACGGTCTCTTTTGAGCTTGTAGCCAGCGGCAATAAAAATTTGGGCTTGTTGTTGATTTGGACCTGGTCAACAAGCGGATCACCGGTCACGCTGTTAAGTTCGCCATAAAGGCCCAGAGACTCCATCTTGGATGAAGGCTTATACTCGATGACCATGACGGGCGTAAGAAACAGATCTATCGGAAAATTACCGGTAACCGTTGCGGGCATGCGCATGAGGGCCCACCCGGTCGGATCATCCCCCAGCATGAAAATCGTTCTCTCTTGCCCATTTTCCAACCGTTTGAAACGTGAAATCATCTTGTTCGGACTGGAGCTCTTCTCAGTCATACGTCCGAGCGTATCGTATTCCGCGGGAATCAGGCCGCCGGCGGGCGCATCAATGACCGGCATCTCCGGCTTTTCCGATTTTTCAAACCTCTTCATTCTTCCAAAATCTACGTCCAGTCTTTGTCTGATCCTGGCATCAGGTTCATTTTCAGTTTTGGGTCCAATCTCTACTTCAATCATCTGAGCTTCGCCTTCTCCCTTTTTTTCTCCAAAAAACGAGGGGAGAAAGTAGCCCACACCGAAAATCGCTGCTATAAAAAGCAACACTGCCGCACCGATCAAAACCCTCTTAAAAAGAATGCGGGTTTCAGAGCGCTTGTAGGCAAAAATCACCTTCTTGCCCGCGGCCGCCTGGCCGGTGATTTTAAGAACAAGCTGCTCTTCGTCCGCGGTTGTGTGACCCGAACCCAGGGCAAGGGCGCGGATGTCCGTGATTTTCCTGCCGCCTTTTTCAAGCAGGCCGAGATAAAATGAATCCGCGGCTGTGTTCACGGCTTCCGGCTGTGTGATCCGCTCGAGAAGTTTCTTGAAAATTTTTTCCGTTCCCGGCTCCTTGTTCAAAAATCCAAGGAACATCCGCAGCATTTCACTGTCCCGGCCGGAAAGGTCCCATTCAATATCGCGGTAGTTGAATGGCCGGCGGTCCCGCTCGACAAGACCCGACTCCAGATTGGCAAAGGTGGCGTCAAGGAACCGCTGGAAGGCCGCAAGCACCGGTGAATCAGCAGCTTTGATCTCGTAAATCTCATTCAGCGCTTCTCCCGCTGTCGCGACCGCGGTTTCCTTACCATATTCATCCGGAATGTCCGCGATCTGTTTTTTAAGGGCCTGCACCGAACGTCCGGATGCCAAAGGAATGGAAACCAGCAGCGCCCTCAGCAGGGCTTCATCCGATTCATAAGGCGCGAAATTCACAGCTTCATAGTCGCCTCTTTCCAGTGCAGCAACGTCCGCGGCTACAGCATCCGGGACCGTGACTTCCGCCGAGCCCGCGAGGTATTCATTGAAAGGAGCCATGCCGGGAATGACATTGTCACCCGCGGCATAACGCGCCGCCACACTCTTGTAGAGCCGGTAGGCAATCCGTTTTGAGAAAGAGTCAGACTGGGTGACGGGGTCCGGCAGGCCGCCGCGGAAAAAAGTTTCAAAATAGCGGCGGAAGCGCGGCGATTTTTCATAAAGCCGGAACACCCAGGCCGGCGTATAACGGAAAAACAGGCGCTG
>CAZKMJ010000135.1:0-6772 GCA_964553835.1 uncultured bacterium | reverse complement strand
GGCCCAGGTACAGAAAATTTTTCTTTTTATACAAGCGCTTGGAGCAATCTTTGATCGCGGCTTCACAGTGCAAAGCTTCGCGAATCTGCGCCGGTAATTTATTCAGACCGGCAATACATTGATTCAGTTTTTTATCATCAAAAGATTTTTTTCTTCTCGGATGATTCTTGGCAAGATAAAGAGAGAAAAGGCCAAGCACGGCGAGCTGAGCAAGATAGGCCTTGGTTGAAGCCACGCCAATTTCGGGGCCGGCATGCGTGTAAATAACACAATCGGCTTCGCGCGCAATGGTACTTCCAACAACGTTCACAATCGCAAGCGTCAGAGCGCCTTTAGACCTGGCTTCGCGCAAGGCCGCAAGCGTATCCGCGGTTTCGCCAGATTGCGTAATGAGAATCACAAGATCTTTTTTCCCGACGGAAGGATCCTCATAGCGGAAATCACTTGAAACGGTGGCCTCCACAGGCACGTCGAGACATTCACACAGCAAGTAATTACCAACCAGTCCGGCGTGATAAGCTGTACCACAGCTGACAAAGTGTATCTTTTCAATCTGCTTGAGGCGACGCGCTACATTGGGATAAATATGGTCAAAAACAATTTTGCCGCTCTTGAGGCGAGCTTCCAGAATATTCTCCACCACTTCCGGCTGCTCATAAATTTCTTTGAGCATGAAATGCGGATAGCCACCCTTCTGAGCCTGCGCCACGTCCCACTTCACCATAACAGGTTCACGCTTGATCGCCTTACCTGTTTTGGCCGAAAAAAGAGTGGCGCCCTGTCGGGTCAGCACTGCGTACTCATCATCATTGAGATAAAGGACTTTGCGTGTATAGGGAAGAAGCGCGGGTACATCGCTGGCCACAAAGGTTTCACCCTTGCCCAGCCCGATCACAATAGGGTTAGAACGTTTGAATACAATTAGCTGGCCAGGGTCGTCCTTAGCCATAACCACGAAAGCGAAATAGCCATGCAGGCGCTTGACCGCTTTCTGAACTGCATCTAGAAGGTTTCCTGCCTTGTAATAGCTCCCGATCAAATTAGCGGCGACTTCAGTATCAGTGGCCGACTGAAATTTCATGCCCTTGGCTATGAGCTCTTCCTTTAAGGAGGCGTAATTCTCCACAATACCGTTGTGGACAAGAGCGATTTTCTGGTTGGAATCCGTATGTGGATGGGCATTAACCCGGGAAGGCTCGCCATGGGTGGCCCAGCGCGTATGGCCTATGCCGATATGTGATTTTACATGAAAATGGGAAAGTTCATCCCGGAGCTTGGAAAGCTTGCCCTTTTCCTTAACGATAAAGAAGGAGTCTTTGTGGTGGTTCAGGCAGGAAATGCCAGCAGAGTCATAACCGCGGTACTCCAAATGGCTCAACCCTTCCAACAATACGGGAACAACGTCCCTGCTTCCTATATATCCTACGATTCCGCACATAAGGGGTGGATTATAGCCTTCCTAAGATATTTTTGACAGCACATTTCAATTCCTCTATCATAAACCTCCATGTCGGGTAACGCGAATCGCCGCAAACACTTCCTTATCAATAAGCCATTGCAGCTGCGCTTCATGGCTTACATCACGTTCACTCTTCTTTCCGTCGCTCTGGTCCTGATGTGCAGCATTTATTTTGGCATCTGGAGTGGTATCTTGGACGCATTTTCCAACGATCAAATTCGAAACGACCTTTTAATCGCGACACGCCTTACCGAGTACGAAGTCGCACGTGTCACTCCGGAAACTCCACCGCCCCTGGCGCTTTCATTTTTCAAGCAAAGCCAAAAGTTGAGTGAGCGGCAAAGGGAAATTTTCAAAAATATCCTGGACGACACCAACCGCAAGATGATACCCAAGTTCATCCTGGTGGTTTTTCTGATCGGGTGGGGATCCATCTTCCTTTCGCATAAAATTGCAGGGCCGCTCTACCGGTTTCATGTAGGCCTTCAGGACATCGACAAGGGGAACATGAAGACGCGCATCACCCTGCGAAAAGGCGATGAGGCGCAGTTTATCGCAGACCGCTTCAACCAGACCGCGGAAAACCTGGATTTCACCTTTGCCCGGATCAAGAACATCGTCGCTGAAAATGAAGGCAACCATGAGCGCATGGTCATGCGTCTCAAAGAAGAACTCTCTAAAATAAAAACCAGCACGGACCGCTGAGGCTGAAATGGGCCGCATTTTTAACGCCCTGCTCTTTTTGTGTTTGTTCCTTTCCCGCCTGACACCGTGCGCATCAGCCGCTCTTACAGCCGAAGACACAGCGCTTCTCGAAAAGATTCAGAAAGATTCTATCCAGTATTTCCTGCGAACTTCGCATAAAGCCACAGGCCTGACCAAAGATTCTTCGCGCCCCGGTTCCCCCGCATCCATAGCAGCCACAGGCTTTTCGCTGGCCGCGATTGCCATTGGCCAGGATCACGGCTGGGTGCCTAAAAACTTCGCGGAAGAATACCTGCGCAAAACCCTTTCTACCCTGCTTTCCAAAGCCGACCACAAAAATGGCTTCTTTTACCATTTCCTGGACCCGGCGACCGGACGCCGCGTCTGGTCTTCCGAGGCTTCATCCATCGATACGGCACTCCTGGTCGCGGGCGCGCTTGTGGCCGGCGAATATTATCCGGGTACCGACATTCAAAAAATGGCCATGAAAATTTATTCCCGCGTGAACTGGGAATGGATGCTGAACAAATCACTGTTGGTTTGCATGGGGTGGTTACCCGAAACCGGTTTCCTTCCTTATTACTGGGACACCTACAACGAGCATCTGATCATTCAGGCCCTGGCTCTCGGCTCTCCAACTTACCCGATCCCGAAAGAAGCTTGGCAGGAATGGTTCCGCAATGAAGACGAATTTAAGGGAAGAAAAGTTGTGTTCGCGCATTCTGGCAGCCTGTTTACTTATCAATTTCCCCAGGCCTTCATCGATTTTCGCGAGCTCAATGACAAAGGTTTAAACTATTTTGAAAATTCAAAGCAGGCCACTCTTGCCAATCGCGAATATTCTTTGGACTTCATGGCCGAGCACAAGGGTTATAGCGAAATTTCGTGGGGGCTTTCAGCCAGCGCGGGACCGGGCGGCTACAAAGCTTACGGCGCAAAACCCGGCCTGGGCCTGCAGGACGGTACAATCGCACCATATGCCGCCATTTCTTCCATCATCTTTACGCCGGATGAATCGATGGCCGCCGTCCGTTTCTTTTATGAAAATTACAAAGACCAGCTTTACAGCCACTTTGGTTTCAAGGATGCCT
The DNA here is from genome assembly GCA_964553835.1 of uncultured bacterium. Classification (GTDB taxonomy): domain Bacteria; phylum Omnitrophota; class Omnitrophia; order Omnitrophales; family Aquincolibacteriaceae; genus CAYLPP01. The sequence continues at coordinate 3,517 of CAZKMJ010000135.1, read as the reverse complement.
TTAATGTGGATAAAAACTGGTTCGCGGAAGAATACATCGGAATTGACCAGGGCGTCACAGTTGTAATGCTGGAAAATTTTCTAAATGAGGGTTCGATTTGGAAAAAATTTATGGAGCTGAAAGCTGTGCAGCGCTGGGTGGAAGTTTGTGACTTGAAAAAAAAGGAAGCTATTCCCGCCGCATAAAACGGATCGCAAGCCGCGCGGCCGTTTCTTCGATTACTTCAGGGTTCAGGTAGGTCCCTTTTTTGATTTCGTCCCTGATTTCATCAATCCGGCCAAAATTGGGCTCGGGCTCAGAAGGAATTAACTCGGCGAACTTGGCGACTTCTCTCCACAGCTTTTCTTCCTGTGGGGTCTGAATAGTGGGCCGCTGTATTTTGATCCTTTTCGCCATCATAAAATCCTTTTCCTGGCAGTTAGTTCTGCCATTTAAAGGTATCGGCGACGGCCTCTAAAACTTTAAATAAGGTTGTAAATCCCCCTCTTTTAGGCCTCTAAGGTAATTTCCCCGGACTTTTTCATCAGGTGCGACCGAAGGCGCGTGATGACCTTGGTGTGAATCTGGCAGACACGGGACTCGGAAACGTCCAGAATTTCGCCAATTTCACGAAGGGTCAGGTTCTCATAGTAATACAGCACGACGACCAGCTTTTCCTTTTCCGGCAGCTCATTGATGGCGGAAGCAAGGAAATCCTTCACTTCATTCTGGTGGACATAGTTGAACTGATTGGTCACCAATGAATCTTCGATGGTTTGAAGGCGGGAGATGGGCTTGTTGCCGTCATCATTCTGCCAGACTTCATCCAGCGAGAGAAACGTGGTGGAATTCAGATCACTATAGATCGAGTTGAGCTCATCGGTGGAAATCTTCAAAGACCGGGCAAGCTCGTCATCGGTTGCCATGCGGCCGTTCTTCTCTTCGATTTCCTTGCACTTCTTTTCGATTTCACGCGCGCGCTTGCGAAGCAGACGGGGCGCCCAGTCCAGCTTGCGGAGCTCGTCCATAATGGAACCGCGGATTCGCGACACAGCATAGGTCTCAAACTTGTTACCTTGAGACACGTCATACTTCTGGATGGCGTCAAACAAGCCGAGGATGCCGTAGCTGACCAGGTCATTGAACTCCACATTGGGCGGAAGTCCGATGGCCACGCGGCCCGCGACGTATTTTACCAGGTAAAGATACTTCTTTACGATGTCGTCATGCAGGTTTTGCGCTTTGGTCCGCTTATACTTTTTCCACATCTTGATTTCATCTTCGTGCATGGGCGCTCCTTTTTTTTGAATTAAGACTTCTTTTCTTCGAGGATTTTTTTAATTTGGAATAATGTGTAGTTTTTGGTTTGCAGCGTTTTGATCTGTTCAAGTCGGTCGAATACGTCTTCGTTATAAAGCCGGTGACCGGAAGGCGTGCGGCGCGCCTCCTGAATTAATCCCGCAAGGGTATAGTTATGAATGGTTTGTCTTGAAAGGCCGGTGTATTGCATGACTTCTCCGATTTTGAAAAGTTTCTCTCTTTTCAAGAAGGAGCCCCCGTAGTGATGGCCGGCTTTTCGTTTTTATGCTTTTCCATGTATTTCTGGTACCGCAGGGCCTTGCGGTTACTGGGCTCTAGGAGAAGGGTTTTTTCAATAGCCAACCGGGCCGCGCCCCAGCGCTTCTGTTTCAGTGCTTTGCGGGACTGGTCCAGATACATCCGTACCCGTTCCTTGGATTCATCACGGTACATTTCATGACGGACCAGTAGCTCCTGCTTGCCGTCTCGCACGGCACGTTCACGGATTTGGTCCATCAGGGCAGAAGCGGTCTGGTTCTGGGGGTCATACTCGAAAACTTTTTCGGCAGCCAAAACAGCCTCGTCATAGCGCTTAAGATCCATGAGCACCTTTGCGCGTTCGAGCCAGGTCTTGGTTTCCTCGTCTTTGTCGGATTGGGGCACTTCTTCTGGAACGTTTGTTTTAAAAATCTCTTTATGGCGGGCGATTTCCTGGTCGATAATGTCAGCCATAAGCTTCTGCGCTTCAGCATTGTCCTGGTCATTTTCCAGAATCAGCTGGGTCTTCTTCCGCGCTTGATAAAGATCCCCGTCTTTGAGATCTTTGCGGACTTCCTTTAAAGAGGGCGCCTTGGCTGCCAGGGCCGGGGTCTGAAATGTTCCAAACCCTGCCATCACTCCGGTTGCCACGATCATTGTCCAGGTTTCCATTTTATTTGGTCTCATGTTTACAAAATGTAAACTACATTTTGTAAGGCACACTCTATAAATATAAACGCGCAGAGTCAACGTTTTTTTACAACTATTTTTATCAAAAACTAGCAATGGTGCTCTTTTGGCGGGGAAAGCCCTATATATAGGGCTTAGGGGGAATAAAAAACTTAGCTTATTTTAAGAAGAAAGTCGGAAATCAGAGGAAAAAACGAGCTGATAAATCTTAGGATTTTTTGCTGTAGACGCCCATTTTGCGGAACTTTTCATACCGCATCTCGGGTAATTCACGGCGGGGAATCTCTTTAAGCTCAGCCAGTGAGCGCTCTATGACGGCCCGGATATTTTCCGCGGTCTGGACAAAGTCACGGTGCGCACCGCCAAGCGGCTCGGGAATAACGGCATCAATAATTCCAAACTCCACCAGGTCCTCCCCGGTCAATTTCAGGGCAGCCGCAGCATCAGGGGCGCGGGAATTATCTTTCCATAGAATGGCAGCGCAGCCCTCTGGTGAGATAACAGAGTAATAAGCATTTTGAAGCACGAAAATGCGGTCTCCAACTGCAATCCCCAGCGCACCACCAGATCCACCTTCGCCGATCACAATCACGATAATAGGAACGGTCAAGGACGCCATTTCACGCAGGTTGTAAGCGATAGCTTCGGCCTGGCCGCGTTCTTCAGCGCCAATACCAGGATAAGCACCGGGCGTGTCTACGAAAGCAACGATTGGCCGGCCAAACTTTTCAGCAAGCCGCATAATGCGGATGGCTTTGCGATAACCTTCCGGATGTGCGCTGCCAAAGCTTCGAAGCAGGTTTTCTTTAATGTCTCTGCCTTTCTGCTGGCCAATAATGCAAACTACGTCCTTGGTGTCCTTGAGTTTTCCGAACCCGCAGATAGTGGAGTGGTCGTCGCTAAAGTGGCGGTCACCATGCAGCTCCACAAAGTCTTCGGTCAGATAATTAATGTAGTCCAGGCTGTACGGCCGGAGCGGATGGCGAGCCACCTGCACCCTCTGCCAGGGGGTCAGGTTGTCAAAAATGTCCTTAAGGGCCTTTTCGAGCTTCTTCTCAACGCTCTTGATCTCGCCGGAAAGGTCAATCCCTTCCTTAGAAGCAGCGCGCAGCTCGTTGATTTTCTTTTCAAGCTCCATGACCGGCCTTTCAAAAGAAAGGCATGCTTCGAATGGGTCACGGGTCCCAACGCGTACTTTTTCTTTCTGTTCCTTTGATTCCTGATACTTTTTATTTTTTATAGCCATGTTATTCCACGATTTTAACAACGGTTCATTGAGGGATGTAAATGT
>CAZKMJ010000134.1:0-6824 GCA_964553835.1 uncultured bacterium | reverse complement strand
TATTTCGACCTGCCGGAATTCAAGCCGCAAGTCGGCTGTGAATTCCAGTTTACGGCCAGCAAAGATGATACGAAATATGTGCATATGTGCCGGGTCGAGGAAGTGGTGCCTGGTAAAAAAATTGCTTACACCTGGCGCTATGAAGGTTATGAAGGAGACTCGCTTGTGACCTGGGAATTATTTCCGGAAGGGAATAAAACCCGGCTGAAACTCACGCACGCGGGCCTCGACACATTTCCGAAAAGCAATCCGGATATGGACAAAAAGAATTTTTTTCAAGGATGGACCTCGATTCTGGGAGAGTCCCTAACAAAATACCTGCAGCATTAAAGGAGAACTATGGTTGCCAAAATTTTAACAGGGTTCGTCGCCGTACTTGCAGTACTTGTCATTGTGATTGCTATGCAGCCCTCGGATTTTCGCATTGAACGTTCGGCTGTTATCGCCGCGCCATCTGCCACTGCATTTGAGTACGTCAATAACTTGCCCAAATGGCAAGCCTGGTCGCCCTTTGATGACGCGGACCCTCAGATGAAAAGAATTTATGAAGGTCCCGCTGCTGGCATTGGCGCCATTTACAAATGGTCCGGCAACAATCAGGTGGGTGAGGGAAGCGTGACCATTACGGAAAGCAAACCGGGTGAACTGGTGCGAATGCGCCTTGAATTTATCAAGCCTTTCAAAGGTACCAATAATGTGGAGTTCACTTTCAAGCCGCAGGGGGACAAGACGGATGTGACCTGGACCATGACCGGGCAGCGGAATTTTCTGGCCAAGGCCATGGGGCTTGTTATGAACTGCGAAAAAATGGTGGGAGGGGAATTTGAAAAAGGGCTCTCTCAGCTGAGCGCGGCCGCGCAGACGGAAACCAAAGCGCCTGCGCCCGTTATTTGATTCCGGATTCACGCAGGAGCATGGCTTTTTTGCGTGAAGAGCCCCAGCGGTAGCCGTTCAAGACACCGCTTTTATGGATCACGCGGTGGCAGGGAATTAAATAAGAGATGGGATTAGCGCCCACAGCTGTTCCCACCGCGCGCACAGCCGCGGGATTTTTTATGGCCGCGGCCAGATCTTCATAGGAAATAATGGCGCCCGGCGGGACTTTCATTAAAGCTTCCCAGACTTTGAGCTGAAAATTGGTGCCTTTCACAAAAAGATTCAGCCGATTTTTCTTCCCGGATTTAAAAATTTTACGGATGACCGCGCTTGTTTTTCTGTCATCGCGCACAAGGGCCGCATTTTTCCAGCGGCTTTTTAACTCCCTCACCGCGCTATGTTTTGTTATTTTAGAATCAAAAGATAAATGGCAGATGCCTTTTGGCGTAACCGCGATCAGGCAATTTCCAAAAAGTGTGGGATGAATACCATAATGCAGCGTCAAACCAAGACCGCTGGCTTTGAATTCTCCCGGCGTGACCGCATCCATGGTCACAAAAAGATCGTGCAGGCGCCCTGGTCCGGAAAGTCCGGAATCCAGCGCTGTATCCAGCACACTGCGGGACTTGGCCAGGAGGTCTTTTGCCTGCTGGAGGGTCAAATAGCCCGTAAATTGTTTGGGGCTGATTCCTGCCCAGCGCTTGAACAGGCGCTGGAGGTGAAAAGGGCTTAGCTTCAGGTGTTGGGCCAGGGCCCCCAGTTCCGGCTGGTCCGGGTAATTACGGCTCAGGTAATCGATGGCTCTTTCAATAAGTTCGTAATCCGTTTTCATGTCTCTATATTAGCTTTGTGTACCAGCTCCAGCCACCCGAATCTTGCTAAGCGGGATTATACTTGTATTCCCTGTGTCTCCGTGTTAGCGTAAAGGCTCTTATGCAGAAAATCCTCCTGAATCAATCTGCTCCGTTTGATAAAAAAACCACCATATGGATCATTATGATCCATGCTTTTTGCCTTCTGGCGCCGTTCACTTTTACCTGGCGCGGGTTTTATACTTTTATCGTGCTTTACTGTGTTATCGGGATGCTCGGCATTGTCATTGGTTTTCACCGCCTTTTGACTCATCGCAGTTTCAAGACCCCGAAATGGGTGGAATATGCGTTCGCGATCATTGCCTGCCTTTCGGCCCAGCGCAGCCCTATTTTCTGGGTGGCGACGCACCGCCAGCACCATGTTTTTTCAGATGGGGAAGGCGACCCTCATTCTCCCAAGGATGGTTTCTGGTGGGCGCATGTCATCTGGGCCATGAAAAATCTGAGGCCTGAGGATGAAAATGCTTATTACAAACAGTATGCTCCTGATCTTGCCAACGATGCGGGCCATCGCTGGATCCAGAAGTATCATGAAACTTTTCCTCTTCTGCTCGCAATTTCACTGTTTGTGATCGGCGGGTTGCCGCTTTTTGTATGGGGGTTCTGCATGACGCTGGCGGCGGTTTATCATGGGACCTGGATGGTCAATTCCGTGGACCATACCTGGGGCTATAAAAATTACAAGATCAAGGATGATTCCCGCAACAATGCCCTCGTGAATATTTTTACGTTTGGTGACGGCTGGCATAACAATCATCACGCGCACCCTACGCTTGCGCGTAATGGGCACAAATTTTGGGAATGGGATCCGGCTTACGGATTCATACGTTTAATGTCCTGGGTGGGCCTTGCTTCCGGAGTTCGTTCACAAATTCCAGCGCGGGCCGTGCATCAGGTTGATCCTCAAAACATTCCTGTCCTGCCTGTCGAAGAACCGGCAGAACCCGCGCTTACCTAAGGTTCAATCCTGTCAATGCGCCAAGCGCCTTTGGCGCGGCGGTAGCGGAATCTGTCATTTAAACGGTTGGCACGTCCCTGCCAGAACTCAAATTCTTCCGGCTTGATGCGGTAGCCTGTCCAGTAGGGAGGGATCGGGATTTTCCCGCCTTCAAACTTCTTCTTCATCTTTTCAAATTTTCCGTCCAGCGCTTCACGGTTTTTCAGGACCTTGTTTTGAAAACTGCACCATGCCGCAATCTGTGATTCACGCGGCCGGGACATAAAATATTTTTTTGTCTCTGAGAGTGGAACCTGCACTGCTTTTCCGATGACGGTGACCTGTTTTTCCAGCTCCGGCCAGTAGAAGCAGGCGCTGACACGCGGGTTTGCCTTGATCTGCGCTGCTTTGCGGCTGTTGGCATTGCTGTGGAAGAGAAGGCCTTGTTCGTCAAAGCCCTTGAGAAGCACACAGCGGGTGCTGACGGAACCTTTGGCGGCCGTTGCCAGTACCATAACGTTGGCACTGGCGGATTTTTTTACAGCCTGTAAGAACCATGAGGCAAACTGGTCCCAGGGATTTTTTTGAAGGTCTTTGCGGCGCAGGGTGCCAAAATGGTATTCCTTGCGGATCTTGCGGATATGGCTTTCCAGGTCCTGGAACGTCGATGCTTTTTTCATGGCTTGATTCTAGCCAAAAAGGTGTAGAATTGTCCAGCGGAGGACAACGCCATGAAAAAATGCCCTTATTGCGGACATAAAATAAGCCTGGCTGCTTTTATGATGTGGTATGGATCCGACACACTCGTAGCCCACCCTTCCAACCTGCATTCGCGGGAGCATTTATGCAAGCACTGCCACCAGAAAATCTGGGTGCATTACAGCCACGCGTATTTCAAGCGTCTTCTGACCTGGTACCTTCTGTTTGTGTCCGCTGCTTCCGGCGCTGGGACCATTCTGCTGAGCAAGGCTGGTATGCAGCTGGACAACCTTCAGACCATTGGTTTTATCGCTTTTCTTTTCTGCCTCGGCACTCCTTTAGCCATCACTTACGCCAGGTTCCGGAGCGTGGTGGTCCATAAAGAGGAAAAAATCCCGGCTTTTTGACACTTTCAGGGCCGGCCATCCGTCTAAATCCCAGAAGTAGTCGTATTTCAACAGGAGGAGTTATGAAGAAGCAATGGATAATGACAGGGGTTCTTTTGATGGCCATGGTTTCCGGACTTTCAACCGCCTATGCCAATCACGGCGGAGGTCATGGCAGCTATGGGAAAAGCGACGGGCTTGAAAAGAAGTTCTGCATGAAGGCCCATATGATTGTTGAGCATGCGGATGAGTTGGGACTTTCGCAGGAAAAAGTGGACGCGATCAAGGCTCTCAAGACTGAAACCAAGAAGTCTTTGATCCGGCAGGACGCTGAAATTGAAATCATCGGCATGGACATTGAAGAAGGGCTTCATGCTTATCCTGTAAATGTCGAGGCAGTCAACAAGCTTGTGGACCAGAAGTATGAGCTGAAAAAAGCCAAGACCAAAGCTTTGGTGGAAGCCATTGCCAAGCTCAAGTCGCAGCTCAGCCAGGATCAGTATGACAAACTGAAAACGCTCTGGAAGGGCAAGGATTCAAAGCACGGGAAATAATCCGTGGGATAAGTGCCTCGGGGCCGCAAAACGGCCCTGAGGCATTTTTTTTGCAGGACGCCGGAGGACAGCATCGAAGACTTTGACATTGTTCTTAAAGTTCTGGCAGGTGACCGTGATGCCTATGCCGTGCTTGTGCGCACATATCAGGAGCGCGTGCGCGGCTACTGTCTCGGAATGCTGGCCAACAGTTCCATGGCTGATGACGCTGCCCAGGAAGTTTTTATCAAGGCCTATCAGGGGCTCGGTTCTTTCAAAGGAAACGCTTCTTTTTCAACATGGCTTTACCGGATCACAGCCAACCATTGCGCGGACGTTCTCAGGAAGTTGAAGCGGAAAACTGAATCCTGGGAAGCACTGCTTGAAAAAGACGGCGATAAAATTGAACTTTTGCTCGCTGTCTCGCCGGAAAAGATGGATGACGGGAATTCGGAGCTGATTGGGAGAATTCTGGCGCATTTGACTGAAAAAAGCCGTGAGGCGCTTGTCTTGCGTGAAATGCACGGACTGAGTTATCAGGAAATGGCCGCGGCCCTGGATTGCACTGTGGACGCGGTCAAGGGCCGGCTGAAGCGAGCGCGTGAAGAGCTTGATCTGAAAACGCGACACCTTTTACAGTTCAAGGACGTCTAAATAACAGAGGCCTGTATGGAACATCAGGAAATCAAAGACAAGCTGTTCGAGTTCAGGGGCAGGGAAATGAGCGAGGATGAAAGACGCGAAATCGCTGTTCACCTCGAACTATGCTCTGAATGCCGCACTCTTTTTTCCCGCTGGGAACGAACAGGTGCAATGCTTCGCCGTGTACCATTCCCTCAAAACTCGGAAGATTTTACCAGCCGCGTCATGGGCCGGCTTGAAGCCATGGAAGAACCCGCTGAAGAGCCAGCGTTCCGCTGGCAGCTGCCCAGATGGATTATTATGGGCCTCGGTTATTCGTTTGGAGTTTTTCTGATGTTTGCGGCGATTGCCAATCGCCAGCCTATCGTCAATGCCGACACTGTACTTCAGGCCGACATGCCGCAGAGCACGCAATGGACTTATGCCGCTGAAAATCCGGAATCGGGTCAGGTCATGGATTATATCAAGGAGGAATTATGAGTCACGAAGGTCATAGGAATACGAACTGGCATTATATCGTGATCGCCCTTTTGATCGGGTTTGGGTCCGGAATTCTATTTGACCAGTCCGGACATTTTTTTGGCCCGCGCGGGAAACGCTGGGACAAGGAACACATGATGAAAAAATTCAATTCCCGCCTGCACCTAAACCCCGAGCAGCAGCAGAAAGTGTCCGCGATTTTTGAGGCCCAGCACCCCAAAATGATGGCGCTTCACGAAGAGACCCGGCCCAAATTTGAAGTCCTGCGTAACGAAGTGGATGCTGAAATCCGTAAGCTCCTGACGCCAGAACAAGCGGAGGAGCTTACGAAGATGAGCATGGAAATGGAAAGCCGCCGGAAAAATCGGGAAAAGTTTTTTCATTTCTGAACGCCGGGTTCTTTGCTAGAATCAACACCCATGAAAACTTCCAGGGTCCTGCCCGTACTTCTCTGGTCGCTTGGGGGCGCCATCAACGCTGCCCACTGCTACTTTAAACCGGTTTCCCCGGAGTATGCCATGCAATGGCATATCATACCCGCGGGCGCGCTGCACAGCCTGACCCTTGCTCTGATCCCGCTGATTTTTGCTTCCGCCATGTCCGAAAAAAAACTTTTCGCGAGGATTATTGGTATGGTTGCCGCCGGTTATGTGGCCGGCTGGGTGTCCGGTATTTTCCTTGGTTTTTCAATTGATCAGAAATGGACACCTGAACGCCTGTGGTGGCCGGTGCGTTACGGCTTTTCAGTGGAAGATACGCTTCTTTCGCCTTTTTCCTTTTTTGGCCTTGTTAGTGCTTTCTATTTTTTTTATCTTCGTATTTTGAATGGAATGCGGGAATCACGCGTTCAGTTACATGTTTTAGCCGCCGCGCTTTGCGGCGTTTTGGGCGCGCTGTGGTTCTGGAACGACATCCACGCCTGGCACATCGGCATCATCCACGGAATCATCTGGGGCGTATGCACAGGTCTGGGAACGTGGACACTTGGGAGGAGAAATGGATTTTAACGGCGTCTGGCAATATCAAATTTTAGGAAACACGGTCAAGCAGTACGTTTTTGCCATTGGTATTGGTGTCATTTCCTTGATCTTGCTTAAAATCACGGGCGAAGTCGTTTTCAGCCGCCTGCAGGCTTTTGTCAAAAAGACAACTTCGCACCTGGATGATTTTCTTGTTGAGCTTGCACATAAAATTGTGTTCCCGGTCCTTTATCTGGGCGCGCTTTACTTTTCAGTTACGCAGCTCAATCTCAATCCGTCATTTTTAAAGCTGATAAAAATTGCGTTCGTCGCAGGCTTGACTATCCAGATGACCAAGTTTTTGTTGGCCGTCATGATTTTTATGATGGAGCAGACCTGGTTCAAAAAGCAGTCGGAGCAGGGCAATAACGCTGTTTCGC
>CAZKMJ010000133.1:0-6829 GCA_964553835.1 uncultured bacterium | reverse complement strand
CTTCCGTTTTAAAGGGTTTTTTACTGCAAATGAAGAAAACGCGCTTTCTTTTTTGCGGCACACCATAATCAAGGCTATTCGCACGAATAAGCTTAAAATGGTATCTTAAGCGTTTTATTTCTCTGTAAATTTCCTCGACAGCCGACTTATTGGTTGGATGTAAAATACTTTCCACGTTTTCGAGCAAAAAACCGTCTGGCTTTAAATCTCTCACAACCCTAAAGAATTGCGCAATCATATTCCTTGGATCTTTATGTTTCTTACGGCGATGATTACCAATCCAATACCCAGCCTTAGAGAAGGGCTGGCAAGGCGGGCCGCCTATAATAATAAACTTTTCAGGGCTTTGAGTTGCGAGAACTTTTTTGAATTTCGCGCTAGGTATCGTTGCAATATCTCCCAGAAAAAGTTCAGCCCCTGCCAGCTGATGATTTAAACGCAAAGTATCGATGCAATCCTTTTCAAAATCTAGGCAGCTTATGACAGGAACACCTGCCATCTGACAGCCTAAATCAAGCCCCCCACAACCGCTGAAAAGGCTGATAGCTGCTATTTTGCTTTTTGAATTTTTCATCTCCCGATGATCCCTCTAATATGGTTCGCTTCGCGAATAAACATTTTGGATGGATAATTTCCAGAAAATCTAGGCAGTCCCAATCTCTCATCCTGCAATTCCTTGAATTTAGTTATCCCGCCGTCGCGTCGCATTTTTTCTAAATATTTTACCCGCGCGCCATTTATTTTGACCAAATAGTCCTCATCAAAATAGATCAACCCCGTATCGTAAGCGGCGTGATGCAACTCGCATAAACAAACCCCATTACATGTCTCATCGTTACCTTTTTCATGAGCATGAGGAATAATATGCGCAGCAACAACTAAATCTAATTGTATTCCGCAAACAGCGCAACGCTCATCGTACGCCTCATATACCGCCTTTGTAAAATTAGGATCCCGCTTAAATTTCCTATGTGTAATGACAAACCTTTTGCGCTCAATCTCCACAGATTCACCCGTGGACTTTTCTGTGGGCAGTGATTGATCGGATTTTTTAACCAACTCAAGTAAAATCCTTTCGTCACTCTGATGCATTTCCGAAAAATTTTCTAAGTACAGCCCAAGGTACTCCGGACGAAAAGATATAGCTATTTTTTTAATGTCGTTTTGATAATACTCGTAGCAAGATATGCCGTTACGTGCAGCGCTTTCTTGAACGGTAAACCTAGAGTAAACAGAAATAACTTTTTTCTTATTTATTCTAGGCGTTAATCCTATTGGGTCCCAAGCGGTAAAAACATCAAGATCTGCCAAATAACCAAAGAAGAAAACCGGCTTACCTGAATTGATAGCGTCTATAAAATTTTTACTGTTAGGCACTTGGATTCGGCTTTCATCAGGATTTGGTCTGCCAGAGCCGGAGGAGTGTAGGTTGCGCATAAAGATATATGCGACTTTTTTGTTAATATTGAAAGCGTAAGGATTTGCTCCGCCGATATAAATTACGTCTTCTGAATACTTCTTTAAGCTATCAATCAAGAGATATTTGAGATCTTTCTTGCTCATCTTGACTGTTTTTCTCGAACTCATAATCCCCCCCTCTGTATTTAGGGCAGATTATAAGTAAAATAGCTAGACAAATCATCTACAATCTCGAGGTTTGTGCAAAATGCTCACCAACAAAGGTCCTGATAAGATTAGCAAAGCTACGCGGTCTAAAATCATGTCCTGCATCCGCAAGACTGGCAATAAAACTACTGAAAAAAGGCTTAGAGTTGCTTTAATGCGAAACGTCATAAGGGGTTGGAGAGTAAGATCTTCTAATTTAATTGGTAATCCCGATTTCGTTTTTCAAAAATCAAGGCTTGTTGTTTTTGTGGATGGCTGTTTTTGGCACAAATGCCCCAAGTGCTTTCGGCGACCTTTCTCTTCTAGGTCGTATTGGGATAAAAAAATTATTCAAAATCGTATGCGTGACATCAAAATTAACCGTGTACTTACGAAGGAAAGTTGGCGCATTGTTCGACTCTGGGAATGTGAACTGAAAAGTTCCTTAGAGAGATGCATAAATAAAATCATTACACTTCGCAACGAATCGTAGTAACCCACTTTCCTCCCCTATCTTATAGCATTTCCAGCATCTCCCTGATTTCGGAGGAAACCGCCCTCTGGTCTAATACGTATAAGTAGTACGGGGGTGGTTATGAAGAGTCGCATTGCCTTATTCCTTATACTGACTGGGGTTATGTGGATTCCTGCTTTCGCAGGAATGACAGTGGGAGAAACAGGAATAGTATTAGGAGAGTTGGGAATGACAAAGGCGTGGGCGGGGCCTGTCACGGATGTCTCCTATAGCACGGCTAACCCGCAGGAGATCGAGCGTATGTGGTCCTATTATGGGGCTGTGCCGGGGGGAATTACCCTGGAAGGCACGGCCCATGGGTTTCCGGATGTCCGGCAGGCCACCTACAATCCGGCCGAAAACGCCTTCATATTAAACAAGGGCCTGCGTTATGCTTCCCCGGTCAGCCGGGCGGAGTTGCGCGAAATTGTGGAAGCGTTGGAAAAGGAAGGCCGGCTGGGCGTGGGTTTTCAGCAGCATGCCAGGATTTATGGGGCGCTGCGGCCGGGTGGTGAAGTGGCGGAGGCTTTGAAAGCCGCGGACCTTGTTTTGGGGCGCAAGATTCTGGGACTTCCCTCACCTTTCAAAGAAAAAGGCACGGGCGTTTATTTCCGGCTGGATGAATTCCGTTTTGCGGAAAACGCGGGTGAGCTGAAACCGGAAAGCTCGGCGGTGCGGATTATGCTGGTGCCGCTGCTGCGTGAGACGGATGAAAACGGAAATTTCCTGCCGGATTATGAAACGTTGAATTCGGGCCTTGAGCAGGAGAAGTTGCTGCGGGCGCGGGAGCTGGCGCGCCAGCTGGAAGAAGATCCGGGGATCATGGAGAAAATTATCCGCTACGGTGAAGTGGCGGCTTTTTTGCGCGCTCTGAAAGCGCAAAACATGGACTTCAACACTTTAACAAACCGCATTAAAGGCCGCCAAATAATCGCGGCTTCCGCTTAGACAGCTTTAAACCTGGATACGTAACGGTCCAGTACTTCCCGGATCATCTTCTGGTATTTGGTGTGGTGTTTGTGGGCTGCCTTCTTGAAGAATTCCACGCTTGACTTGTTCAAAGAAATGGTGATTTTAACTGTTTCTTCGGGAAAGATAAGCTGGTCCGGCGGCGGAAGAAAGTCCTTCACCCGGGTTAATTTGCCGACAGGCATGTTTTTATCAATCTTCTTCATAATGCTTCCTCCCTTTTCTCCAATGGCCGGCCCCAATAATCCGGATTTTATCCTCCCGGTATAAAAATCGGACTGTTAAAATCCTGCCACTGACCTTGCCAATACAGAACCAGCGATCTTCCCTCTCGCTGTGAATATCGTCTCTGAAAATCTTCCTGTTTGGGTCCTGGAAAGCTTTGGCTGCCAGCGCAAAGCTGATGCCATGCTTAATGATATTGACCCACTCTTTGCGCGGGTCCCAGATGAATTCAATCATAACAGATACTCCTTCGAATAGCAATATTATTAGCCATACTATTTACCATATATATTCAGACTTAACTAAAGAGATATCAGAAAGAAGATAGACGACGAAGAGAATTAACTAGAAATTACGAGAAATGTGCAGAAAACAGACTGAATTCCTGCTCGAGCTTTGCTCGGCAGGAATAACAAAAGTTAACTGTGAGCTACCCGGTGCAGGATTTCAGCAGGGTAAACCGTTAAAGCGTCTTTACGCGTCCTCCACAACCCAACTTTGCCGCAATTATAGTTGATGGATCCCAATGTAAAGAAGGTTTATGAATTTCTGGAATTGCCGCCGAAGCTTTTGTGCACCGGGCTTTTTTCAGTGGCAACTCCGGTAGCTGAGGAGTGGATCACGGCATCGGGGCCCACAAAAAAATAACGCATGCCGGTGCTGGGCTCCAGCGGATCGCCGTGGAGCTGAAGATCATCGGGTTTCATGGGGACATTCGCGAAATAGAAGTTATACTTGCCGGCCTGGCCGTGCTCGTAGGAAGCCGGCAGAAAACCATCCAAAGTCAGCTGGCGGATATTGCAGGGAAAAAAACGGTTCTTCTCGTAGTAACGCACCGAAGCATTATTGACGGCCGCCAGATCATTCACCGCTTTCACTTCCCACAAGGAATTCCGCGCTTTTTCCCAAAATGGTTTTGACGGCGCCGGTAAAGGCACAGGTTTAACATCTTTGATTGCCGGCGGAGCGGCGGCTCTCAAAAAGAGCGTATGCTCAATGCCGGCGGAATCGGTCAGCTTTACATAATTGGCCTTCACTTCGGTGACCTTCAAAATCCCGAGTGAATCCCCTGCCTGGTAAGGAATTTCATTGATCATGGCAATCGCGGGGGTTTTTCCGGAGAGGTCTTCGAGCACACCTTCAAGGCGCAGCTCTTCGGCAAAAAGCGTCGAGGAAAGCAGGCAAAGTACGAGTATGGCCAAAAAATATTTCATGCCTGGCATTATAGGTTGGCAGAGGAGATAAAACCAGTTTTAAAAGCCGATTTTCCTGCGGGATGGTTCTGAGGGTTTCATGAGTTGGCGGATAGCGTTGAAAATGGCCTGAATTTCTTCGTCGTGCTTTTCAATCTTTCGTTCCAACTGCTCCAGTTTTGAAGACAACTCCTTATTTGACGAAAGAATCTGCCTTAACCTTACAAAAGCCCTCATAATTGCCACATTCATATCAATGGCGCGATCACTTTTCAGAACTCCCGAAAGCATGGCTACTCCCTGCTCCGTAAAAACATAAGGCAGATATTTTCTATATTTACCGCGCCCGCCATTTTCTAAGGTCGCATTTTGCGACCTTAGAAATCCCTCTTTTGAGGTCGCGAATTGCGACTTCAAAATACGTATTTCGTGCTCAGTAAGCTGAAACATGAAATCAGAGGGAAACCGGCGCATATTCCGTTTAACCTGCTCATTAAGCCGTTTAACACTCACCCCATAGAGTAAGGCCAGCGTTTCATCCAGAATAACGCGATGACCTCTTATCAGAAGAATAGAATGGGCTACATCCGCAAATTTTGGTAATTCTGTTTGCATAGATCTAAAATATCAGAGCGATATTTTAAATCAACAAACAACCTTCTTTCGCGGCGGGAAAGTGCGGCATTACCACCAAGGTCGCAATTCGCGGCCTTAAAACTACACTACGGCTTCAACATTCTGCTCAAGCCAAACGGAAGCGGACGCGGCACCACGCTGCGCCCAGCGGGTGTTGGAACGGATAATTTCAACCGCCTGTTTCATGGTGCGTTCCACGCCGGCCACCGGGTTTTTCTTGAAGAAGGCTTCCACATCCTTCAGCTCTTCGGGCTTGGTGAAGCCCGTGCTGGAGCCTTCCAGAATATGGCCCAGCAGCGAAGCAACCGAACCACCCTCATAGCGCTTGCGGAGCTCTTTCATGTTGGCCTTCACGAATGCCCAGGCCTGATGGCGCGCCGCGCGGTTGGAGCCGTAGCCGCCCAGAATCACGTAAGTGTCCTGATTGCGCACTTCTTTTGAAAGCGCGAATTTGAGCGCCTGCGCGATGACTTCCTTGTCGCGGACGCGGGTCAGAGCGCGCAGCACACGCACACGCTCTTCCTGCAGCTTGGTGCTTCTGTAAATTTTCAACAGTTCGTTAAATTCGCCCATGGTACCGTTTTCGGCGACCAGCGCGTAAACCGGGCCGCGCAGGTTGGGCTCAATTTCCGTGCCCTTCACGTAATGGCCAAGATACATCTCCGCTGTTTCGATGGTTTCCTGGTCTCCGAAATGTCCTGCCTGTGAAATCAGCATGGAACGAAGAAGAAGGTCGGAGTGGGAATCTGTTTCTCTTTTTTCCCAACCCATGTCCTGAAGCGCCGGGACCAGCAGAGCGCGCGCAAAAGCGGCAAGACGCTCCTGGTCTTCGGTTTCATCCAGCAGGTTGTCGATGGAGTTAAGCGAACCGCAAATAATGCTCCAGATATTGTACTCGCGCGCGTTTTTCACGGCGGCAAGCAGGTCGAGCACTTTGGCGGTGTCGAGATAGCCCGCGCGGGCAAGCGCGTGCGCGTCGCTCAAAATGCCGAGCGTATCGATTACAGGCTCGGGCAAAGTGCCGTTTTCAAGCGGCGACATGAGCTTGTCGAGCATGTTCCAGGGATAAGCGGTGCGGTAGAAACCGCTCTGGCCCGCGTTGATCTTGACCCATTCATTCCCCGCCCCGATATCAATAGTGGCGGAAGCGGATTTCAAAAGGCCAATCCACGGTTTCTTTTCAGATTCCTTGCAGATGACCAGCGGGATCTGCCAGCGGGTTTTCTTTGTGTCCTTGCTGCCGTCAAAAAGAAAGCGCTCCTGGGTTAATTCTAGTTTATTCCCCTTGTTTTCCACCTGCACCACCGGGAACCCGGGCTCGCGCGTGAAGGCCGCCATAATGGCCTGCACCGGCTTGCCGGAAACCTGCTCCAGCACTTTCCACAGGTCATTGGTGGCCGCGTTTTTGTAGGCAAATTTTTTCATGTAAACGCGCAGGCCTTTGCGGAAAACATTTTCGCCCAGGTAATGCTCCAGCATGCGGTTGACCGAAGAACCCTTGCTGTAAGTGATGGCGTCAAAAATTTCTCGGATTTCGGCGGGGTTCTGCACCGGGATTTCAATTGGGTGCGTGTTTTTAAGCGCGTCGGAGCCCAGGGCGCGCAAATAATCGGCCACCACAAACTGGTCCCAGATTTTCCATTCCGGAAATTTGTCGTGCACGGCCTTGGGGCCCATGTAGGAAGCG
>CAZKMJ010000132.1:0-6848 GCA_964553835.1 uncultured bacterium | reverse complement strand
TGATCAAGGCCCAAAAGGCCAAGGCTAAAAACGACCGCCGTCCGATCAAGACCTGGTCGCGCCGTTCCACTATTATTCCGGATTTCGTGGGCCTGACTTTCGCGGTCCATAATGGAAAAGTTTTTAACAACGTGTTTGTGAGCGAAAACATGGTCGGGCACAAGCTTGGTGAATTTTCCCCGACCCGCACGTTCCGCAAACACAGCACGTCGCAGGACAAGGCCAAGGCGCTTGCTACCGGAGCGAAAACCTAATTTATGAAAAAGACTGTTAAAGAAGAACCCAAAAAAATTGAAGAAACGCCGTCGCTGGTTTCCGCGCACGCAAAGCTGAAGTTTGTCCGCATTGCACCGCGCAAGCTGCGCAACGTGATCAACACCATTCGCTGGAAGCACCCGAACCAGGCTTTCCGCATTCTCATGACCTTGAAGCAGAAGGGCGCGCGCATCACCGAACAGGTGCTGAAGACCGCGGTCGCCAATGCCAAGGTCCTGAAAATGGATGAAAACCGCCTGATCATTTCCGACATCCGCGCGGATGGCGGGCCCGTCATGAAGCGCTTCATTGAACGCTCCATGGGACGCGGCGACAGGATTCTTAAAAGGACTTCGCACCTTTCGATCATCCTGAGCGAAAACTGGAACAAATCTAAAACCTCTTCGCCCGCTCCGGAAGCGCAAGAAGAACAGAAAGAAACCAAATCCGGTAAAAAATTATTCGGCCGCAAAAAAGCAGCGGCGGGAGCAAAATAAATGGGTCAGAAAGCACATCCATACGGTTTAAGGCTCGGTTACATCAAGCCGTGGAAGAGCCGCTGGTACGCGCAGAAGAAAGCGTTTACCGACTATCTCCACGAAGACATCAAGATCCGCAAGTTCCTTAAGGAAAAGCTGAACTTCGCCGGTATCTCGAATGTTGAGATCGAGCGTTCTTCGAACCGCACCCGTGTGCGTATCTATACAGCCCGTCCCGGCGTTATCATTGGCCGCCGCGGTCAGGAAATCGACAAGGTCAAGGAAGAGCTTGCTGACCTTACGAAAGCCGAATTGTTTGTGGATATTAAAGAAGTCAAGAACCCCCAGATTGACGCGCAGCTTGTTTCTGAAAACATCTGCCAGCAGCTGGAAAAGCGCGTGGGTTTCCGCCGGGCCATGAAAAAGTCCGTGCAGATGGCCATGCAGAAGGGCGCTCTTGGTATCAAGGTGCTCGCGAAGGGCCGCCTGGGCGGCGCTGAAATCGCGCGCGATGAAAAATATCATGAAGGCAAAGTTCCCCTGAGCACGTTCCGCGCGGACATCGATTATGGTTTTGCGGAAGCGCATACGACCTACGGCTCCATCGGCGTCAAGGTCTGGATCTATAAGGGTGACATTCTTGTGAAAAAAGAGCAGGCTGCGCAGCGCAGGGAACGTGAAGCTATGCTCGAACAGATGAAAGACAGCGCGGAAACCGCGCAGGATTCTTCTTCCAAAGAAGAATCGAAGGGTTAAGGAGTTTAGTCATGTCGATGATGCCCAAGAGGGTCAAATTTAGAAAACAGCAGCGTGGATGGCTGGGCGGCGTTGCCACCCGTGGCAGTGAAATCGCTTTCGGTGATTTCGCGCTCAAAGCTATTGATCGTGGGTGGTTGACTGCGATCCAGCTCGAAGCGGCGCGTGTCGCTTTGACCCGCCACGTCAAGCGCGGCGGTAAAATCTGGACCCGCGTTTTCCCGGACAAGTCCTATTCCAAAAAACCCGCGGAAACCCGTATGGGTAAGGGAAAAGGCGCGCCGGAATATTATGTCGTGGTTGTGAAACCCGGCCGTATCCTTTTTGAAATGGGCGGCATTCCTGAAACGCTCGCGAAGTCGGCGCTTCGTCTTTGCGCCTACAAAATTCCGTTCCGCACCAAGTTTGTAACGCGGAAAGGCGCAGGAGCTGCTGTATGATTAAAATTAATGAACTCAGAAATCTCGGTCCTGATGAACTGAAAGAAAAAGAAAACGCGCTGCGCAAGGAACTTATGCAGCTGCGCTTCCAGGCCAAGACCGGCAAGCTTGAAAGACAAGGCGCGATCAAGGACACCCGCAAGACGATCGCCCGCCTTTTGACCGTCCTTAACGAGCAGCGCAATGAAGTTGCGGCGCCCGCTCCGAAGGCCGCTCCGGCAAAAAAAGAAAAGCCGGCCGCCAAGGCGGAAGTTAAGAAAGTTGAAAAAAAGAAAACCGAAGCCAAGGCTGAAAAAGCCCCGGCTAAAAAGAAGGGCAAGTAAGCCATGACCGAAGACGTTAAGAAAAAAACTGCTGTGAAGAAGGCCGCGGCGCCGAAGGTTCAGGAAACTGCCGGCGGCGGTGAAAGCCATGGCCAGCGTGAACGTGATGGCGTGGTGCTGAGCAACAAGATGCAGAAGACCATTGTCGTCCAGGTCACCCGTATCATGGAGCACCCGGATTTCAAAAAGATCATCCGCCGCAACGTGAAGTACGCGGTGCATGACGAAAAGAACGAAGCTAAAATCGGCGACAAGGTGCGGATCATTGAGACCCGCCCGATGTCCAAGACCAAGCGCTGGCGCCTTGTGCAGGTGCTTGAAAAGGTGTCGAAATGATTCAGATCCGTACCATTCTTGATATCGCGGACAACAGCGGCGCCAAAAAAGCGTCTATGATCGGTGTCATTGGCCGCCGCGGCAAGAGAAGCGCCCAGATCGGCGACATTATTACTGCCAACGTCAAGGAAGCGATTCCGGACGGCGGCGTGAAAAAAGGGGAAGTGGTCAAGGCGGTCATCGTCAGGACCAAGTCACCCATTGTGCGTAAAGACGGTTCGGCTGTGAAGTTTTCGTCCAACGCGATTGTGATTATCGATAACCAGAAGAACCCCAAGGGCACCCGTATTTTTGGCCCTGTGGCGCGTGAACTGAGAGAGCGTGAATTCACCAAAATCCTTTCTCTCGCTCCCGAGGTGGTGTGATGCGTATCAAGAAAAATGACCAGGTGGTTGTGATTTCAGGCAAAGATCGCGGCAAAAAAGGCCGTGTAATGCGCATCTATGCCGGTGAAGGCATGGCCCTTGTTGAAAAAATTAATTACCGCAAGGTCGCGCAGAGACGCAGCCAGGCTAATCCCAAAGGCGGCATTATTGAAATGGAAGGCAAGATCCAGGTTTCCAAGCTTCAGCTGGTCTGCCCCCGCTGTGGAAAACCGGCCAAGGTGAAATACACCATGCTCGCTGACAACAGCAAGCAGCGCTCCTGCCACAAATGCAATGAATTGCTGGGAGATAATAAATAATGGGCGCCACGGCTGTTGTTCCGAGAATTGCTGAAAAATATAAGAAGGAAGTTTTCCCGACGCTGAAGAAGGAATTCGCGTATGAAAACACCATGCGCGTTCCTAGGCTCCTTAAAGTCGTCGTGAACATTGGTGTCAAAGAAGGCCAGGACGATGTGAAACTGCTTGAGCAGCTTGCCGTTGAACTTGCCAATATCACTGGCCAGAAGGCCCAGGTTAACCGCGCCAAGAAGGCCATCGCAGGTTTCAAGCTGCGCGCCGGTTCCGCGGTCGGTTTGAAAGTTACGCTTCGCCGCCAGCGCATGTGGGAATTCCTGGACCGTCTTTTCAATATCGCGATGCCTCGTATCCGTGACTTTCGCGGCTACAATGAAAACGCGTTCGATGACCGCGGTAACTACACGCTGGGCATTACCGAACAGACCATTTTCCCTGAAGTTGAGTTTGATAAGGTCAAGAAGGTCAAGGGAATGAACATCACTTTTGTCACCACGGCTGAGAACAAGAAGGAAGCCAAAAGGCTTCTCGAGCTCCTGGGCCTGCCGTTTTTCAAAAAAGAGGTAAAGAGCAATGGCTAAGACATGTTTAGTCGTCAAGCAGCAGAGAAAACCCAAGTATAAAGTGCAGGCCTATACGCGCTGCAGGCAGTGCGGCCGCTCCGGCGGTTACATTCGCAAGTTCGCGCTTTGCCGTATTTGCTTCCGCGAACTCGCCGTCCAGGGAATCATCCCGGGCGTGGTTAAGTCGAGCTGGTAAGGAGAAAAAGATGCCCGTTACGGATTTTGTTGCTGATTTCCTGACTGTTGTCCGCAACGCCGCCAAGGCGAAAAAAGACAAGGTCACTGTTCCTTCTTCCAAGATGACAGCGAAGATCGCGGAAATCCTGAAAGAAGAAGGCTTCGTTGAAAACGTGAAGGCGTTTTCCGAAGAAAAGAAGAATTACCTTCGCATTCATTTGAAGTACATTCGCGGCAAGAAGTCCGCGATCCAGGGCCTGCGCCGCGTTTCAAAGCCCGGCCGCCGTATTTATGTGGGCAGCGAGGAAATTCCCCGCGTCCTTGGCGGACTTGGCGTTGCCATTATCTCAACGTCCCAGGGAATTCTGACTGACCGTCAGGCCCGCCAGAACAAGGCCGGCGGCGAACTTCTCTGCAAGGTCTGGTAGGAGTTTAAATATGTCACGTATTGGAAAAAAACCTATTGTTGTTCCGAGCGGCGTGAAAGTTACGGCGCAGGGGATTAATCTTTCCGTTCAGGGCCCCAAGGGCAAGCTGGATATGAAAGTGCATCCCCGTCTTAAAATCGCGGTTGCTGCCGACAAGGTGGAAGTTACCCGCCCGACCGACCAGCGCCAGGACCGTGCGCTGCATGGTCTGACCCGCAGCCTGATCCAGAACATGGTGACTGGTGTGACCCAGGGTTATATGAAGGAACTTGAAATCGTCGGTGTCGGTTTTAAGGCGATTGTAAAAGGTAAGATCCTGAACCTTGCGCTTGGTTACACGCACCCGATTGATTTTAACATTCCGGAAGGCATTGAAATCAAATGCCCCAACCCGACCCGCGTGGTGGTTTCCGGTATGGACAAGCAGAAGGTCGGACAGGTTTCCGCTGAAATCCGCGGTTTCTATGAACCCGAACCTTACAAGGGCAAAGGCATTCATTATGTGGGCGAAGTCATCCGCCGCAAACAGGGTAAGACTGTCGGATAAGCGAGGAAAATGAGATGAGCGCGAAGAACGAAGCCAGAGAAAAAAGACACGGAAGGATCAGGAAGAAGATGGTCGGCACTGCCGAACGTCCTCGTCTTGCGGTCCACCGTTCTGCCAAAAACATTTACGTGCAGGTCGTGGATGACATCAACGCCAAGACCCTGATTTCCTTTTCGACCCTGGACAAGAATTTTCCGAAAGCCAAGGCCGCGAAAGTGAAAAAATCCGAAACGCTTGGTCAGGTTTTTGCGACCAAACTTAAAGAAAAAGGCATTACGAAAATCGCGTTTGACCGCGGTGGTTATCTTTACCACGGCCGCGTCAAGGCGCTTGCCGAATCCCTTCGTCAGGGCGGCATTCAGTTTTAATAATGAAAAAAGGAGACACCCCTTTGTCAGAAGAAACAGCAACGCCTGCAGCAGCTGCAGCTACGACCGCAGCAACCGGAACCGAAAGAGGAAGAAAAAGAGACCGTGAAAAGCATGCGCCCAAACCGGCCATGTCTTCGGCGGCTACGCTTGCGGCAACTGGCCGTTATGAAAAGGTCATCCAGGTCAATCGTTGCGCCAAGGTTGTGAAGGGCGGACGCCGCTTTCATTTCAGCGCGCTTGTGGTGGTCGGAAACGGCCAGGCTGAGATGGGTTTCGCGCTTGGCAAGGCCAATGAAGTTGCTGATTCTATCCGCAAAGGCCTGATCGCCGCGGACAAGAGAAAATTCAAAGTCCTTTTAAAGGGCACGACGATTCCGCATGACATCATCGGCCGTTATGGCGCCGCGGAAGTGCTTTTGAAACCTGCGGCTCCTGGTACCGGCATTATCGCCGGCGGCGCAGTGCGCGCGGTCTGTGAAGCCTGCGGCATTAAAGACATTTTGACCAAGAGCCTTGGAAGTGACAATTCCATTAACGTGCTCAAGGCAACGGTTGACGGACTGAGGCGGCTTGTCAGCACCCGCGTCCGCACCGAAGAAGCTTCGGCGGAAGGTTAAAAATTTATGAGAGCAAAGTTCCCGCACAAAAAAAGAAGGAAACGCGTTGGTTTTGGCGTCGGCTCAGGACATGGCAAGACTTCCTGCCGCGGCCAGAAGGGTCAGCGCTCACGTTCCGGTTTCTCGCAGCGCCCGGGCTGGGAAGGCGGTCAGAACCCGCTTTACCGCCGTATCCCGAAGCGCGGTTTCAATCGTGCCAAGCTGCAGGAAAGAATTGATATTGTGAATCTGGAAAGCCTTTCCAAGCTGAAGGAGACTGAAATTTCTCCTGCGGTTATGAAGAAGAGGCGCCTGATCCACCAGCCCATCGTGAAGGTGCTTGGACAGGGTGAAATCAAGAAGGCCCTGAAGGTCAGCGCTCATTATTTCAGCGAGTCGGCCAAAGAAAAAATCGAAAAGGCCGGCGGTCAGGCAGTTGTGATTGCCCGCGCGTCCAAAAAAGAAGAACAAGCAGCATCATAAGAACGGGATCGGGGAATGCTTCAAGCTTACTCCAATATTTTTAAAATTCCTGAACTCAGGAAAAAGATCCTTTTCACGCTTCTGATTATCGCGGTTTACAGGATCGGTACTTATGTTCCGACCCCTGGGATTGACGGCGTGGCATTGTCCCGCTTCTTTCAGTCCATCTCCCGCACGCCGGGAGGAACGCTCTTTGGCATTATGGGCATGTTTTCAGGCGGCGCCTTGCAGAAGGCGACGATTTTCGCGCTTGGTATCATGCCTTACGTTTCTTCATCCATTATCCTTCAGCTTCTGACAGTTGTTATTCCGAAGCTGGAAAAGATGGCCAAGGAAGGTGAAGAAGGCCGCAAGAAGATCATCCAGTACACGCGCTACGGCACGGTCATTCTGGCGATCATTCAGACCTTTT
>CAZKMJ010000131.1:5418-6857 GCA_964553835.1 uncultured bacterium | reverse complement strand
AAACATTTTTCCCATCTCCCTCCTGAACATCTTCGTTACCGCCCTCGTTCTTCTCTTTATTAAATAATTCCGGACAATAAAAAAGCCCCTGCCTTTTGAGCAGGGGCTTTTTGTTTTCAGCGCTTCGCTTATTTAACAGCGGTAAGAGCGGAAGCTTCTTTTAAACGCGCGCCGGCGGTCTTCCAGCAGATGGCGTTGAAGAAGGCTTCGATATAATCCGCACGCTTCAGGCCGTAATCCAGCATAAAGGCGTGTTCAAACACGTCCATGATCAGGATGGGAGCGCAGCTGGCCAGATGGCCTGAATCGTGCTCATTGATCCAGGTATTCATCAGCTTGTCGCCTTCCTTATCGTAGTAAAGCATGGCCCAACCGATACCCCGCATGGCGCCGGTCGCTTTGAAATCCTTGGCCCATTCTTCAAAAGAGCCGAAGTCCGCTGCGATTTTCTTGCCCAGCGAAGAATCCGCGGAAAAGGTCATGGACTCCTTGGTCATATTGTCAAAATACAGCTCATGGAGCCTCATGCCGCACCATTCCCAGCCGAAACGGCGCTTCATTTCAGCGTATTGCGGGGAGGGAGGGGAAGTCTTTTCGATTTTCTTGAACTCATCCAGCAGCTTGTTGGTATTGGTGACATAGCCCTGATAAAGGGTGAAGTGGTTTTTCAGAAGCGCGTCCGAGAACCCTTTGGTTCCCAAAAGACGGTCGTAATTTTTTGCTTGGTAACTCATATAGCCTCCCTGGCTTTAATATTGATAGAGAAAAAAAAGGCCCTGCTTTTCAGCAGGGCCTTAAGGTGTGCCCTAATTACAGGTTAAATCTTGCCTACCATGTCGAGGCCTGGCTTGAGAGTCTTGCTGCCGGGCTTCCAGTTGGCGGGGCAAACTTCGCCTTTATTTTCACGGACGAACTTGGCGGCCTGCACCCGGCGCAGGATTTCAGCTGCGCTGCGGCCGATGGAGTTGTCGTGAATGTCGATGGTTTTCAGAATTCCATCCGGATCAATGATGAAGGTGCCGCGAAGCGACAGACCTGCTTCATCAATATAGGTACCGAACTCACGGCAAAGATTGCCGGTCGGGTCCGCGACCATGGGATAGTTGATCTTCTTGATAGCCGGAGAAACATCGTGCCAGGCTTTGTGCGTGTACACGGTGTCCGTGCTGACGCTCAGGAGCTCGGCTCCAACTTTCTGGAATTCCGGGTAAAAAATAGCGGCTTCTTCAAGTTCAGTGGGGCAGATGAACGTGAAATCCGCGGGATAGAAAAGAAGGACGACCCATTTGCCCTTAAGGTCGGAAAGTTTAATCTTTTTAATATCGTTATTATGGAATGCCTGAACTTCGAAATCTGTTACTTTTTGACCGATCTTGACCATTTTAAAACCCCTTTCAATAGCTGAATTGGCTATTATTGTATCCATATCCCCATTGAAA
>CAZKMJ010000131.1:0-5408 GCA_964553835.1 uncultured bacterium | reverse complement strand
TAGTATTCGCTCTTATGCCCATCACCACCAAAGTCATAAAGCGCCCGAAAATGACCCTCTGGGAGAATTTATACTTCCCGGAAGTTTTCAAAGGGGTCTGGATAACTTCCACACACTTCTGGAAGAACACCATCCTGCTTCTTTTTCATGCCGTTGGTCTTTTCAAAAAGATACGCGCCGGCGTGACCTACTTTTATCCCGAAGAAAAAAGGCCTACCGCCAGCCGTTTGCGCACCCGCCATCGGTTGACCAAGAGGGAAGACGGTTCCCCGCGCTGCGTGGCCTGCATGATGTGCGAAACGGTTTGTCCGGCTTACTGCATTTACATTGTGGCCGAGGAACATCCAGACCCGAAAATTGAAAAGCGTCCTGCCAGCTTCAATATTGACCTCGGTAAATGCGTTTACTGCGGTTTTTGCGTGGAGGCTTGCCCGGAAGATGCCATCCGCATGGACACCCAAATCCTGGACATCGCGGCGCTTAGCCGTGACGGCATGAAGCTGGATATGCAGGAACTTCTGAATCCCAATCCGGATTACGCCCGCATCCTCTCGACAAAAAATTAACGACAAGTACGAAATATTGAAAATTTCGGCTTGCCCCACTTGAAGCATAGGTATCAAGTGCGCATAAAATAAAAAAGCCCCGCTCAAAAAAGCGGGGCTTTTTTTGTGTCCGGATCCGGGGAATTAAATCGATGTCCCGACTTTCGGAGAAACCTTGATGGCGTGCCAGATGGCAACCACGCCCAGGCCAATGCAGACCAGGGCTGTGACAGGGTTGATGGCACCATAATGAGACGGGGCCAGCATGCCGAACAGCATAGGGCCTGAAAGGTAAGTGTTGATGCGTGAGAACAACAGCGCCTTTTTGCGCGCGGCCGCAAGCGCATCACCCTGGAATTTACCGCCCAGAATGCCTTTCTGGGTGGGCCAGATGATAAACCAGACGTTGAACCACATGATGGTTCCCAAAACTCCGCCAATCAAAATCCAGATGGCACGGTCGGTCAGCTTGCCGGTCACGGTATCCATGAACAGGCTGCTGGGGCCAAAGCCCTGGCCGGGGGTATACATATAAATCATGGTAAAAAGTACAAGGCCCGCCAGGAAAGTGACCATGGCGCCCATGCGGAACCACCAAAGCGCGCGGGGCATGAGTTTGGGGTTCACGGATTTTTTGGCTGCGTCATCGAGCGCTCCCTGCAGGGGAACGTTCACGAAATTGAAGAAATAAAGGTGGCCGATCCAGGTGATGCCGGCAATGACGTGGAGCCAGCGGAAAAAAAGGTGAAGGTTGCTGTAAAGGTCCGAAAGTGCCATTGAGGCCTCCTTGTTGAGGGGTATTATAGGCATTTCCAGGGCCTTCGCTATCATTAAATCCGTATACGGCTGTCCCGGCGTAGAAGAAAATAAGCTGGAACTTAAAATGCGGTTTTGTTATTGTTACTGACTATCCACAAGCACTTGTTCCAATGAACAAGTACAACCCGGCGGAAATTCGAAATTTCCGTCCGGTTAGGAGCTTCCATGAAATCCGGACTCAAGCGTTTTTCCATCCTTGCCCTCGCTTTTTTACTTTTTTCCCAGTTCCACGGGATTACTCTGGCTGCAGAAAAAGAGGCCGGACCCAGCTGGGCCAACTGGGACAATCAGCTTTTCAAGAAAGCCAAAGATGAAAATCGTTTCGTCATTCTGGACCTGAAGGCTGTGTGGTGCCACTGGTGCCATGTGATGGAAGAAACCACTTACAAGGACGCCAAGGTCCTGGAGCTGCTTAATTCCAAGTATATCCCGGTCAGCGTTGACCAGGATTCGCACCCGGAGCTTTCAAGCCGTTATGAAGATTACGGGTGGCCCGCGACCATTGTGTTTGGCCCGGACGGTCAGGAGCTGGTCAAACGCCGCGGCTATATTCCGCCCGACATTATGGCCTCTATTCTTCAGGCCGTGATTGATGACCCCACACCCGGCCCTTCGGTACGGGCAGAGCAGGAAATCAAACCATCTGAAAATGCTTTCCTGACACCCGATCAGAAAAAAGTTATTTTTGATGAACACTTCAGCCTTTATGACAAAGAAAACGGCGGCTGGGGGAATCTCCACAAACTGCTCGACGCGGATCATATGGAGTGGGCGCTATTAAAGGCTCTGGAAGGCGACAAGCAGGAAGAGGGTATGGCCAAACAAACCCTGAACGCGGCCCTGAATCTTCTGGACCCGGAATGGGGCGGTTTCTATCAGTATTCGGATGAAGCGAACTGGAAGTCACCGCATTTTGAAAAAATCATGTCCATCCAGTCTATTTACATGCGGACTTATGTTCTTGGCTATCAGGTTCTGAAAGATCCTAAATATCTGGACGCGGCCAAGGCCACAGCCCGTTATCTCAAAGATTTTTGGGGAGACAAGGACGGCGGTTTTTACACAAGCCAGGACGCGGACGTAAGCACGCTGATTCTGGGCAAGGCTTTCTATATTTTGCCCAATGCCGATCGCCGCAAGCTGGGCATGCCCGCGATCGACAAGAATATTTACGCGCGCGAAAATGGATGGGCCATTCAGGGCCTCGTAGCGCTTTACAATGTCACGGCCGACGCGGAATATCTGGCCCAGGCTTCAAAGGCCGCGCGCTGGGTCCTTCAAAACCGCACCTTGCCGGAAGGCGGGTTCCGCCATGGCGAGAAAGATTCTTCCGGACCGTATCTTGGCGACAGTCTTGCAATGGCGCGTGCGTTCCTTGCGCTTTACGGCGCCACCTCCGACCGTGCCTGGCTTGATGAAGCAAGGAAAACCACAGACTTCATTGGTAAAAGTTTTCTGAGTGAAGACGGCGCGGGTTTCAATACTTCCTGGATCCCGGCTGATGCGGGAGTGCATCAGAAAGCCGTGAAGCAGCTGGATGAAAACACAGCCATGGCCCGCCATGCAAACTTGCTTTTTTATTACACCGGCAATCAGGCTTATAAAGATATGGCTGCCAAGGCCATGAAGTATCTGGCGTCGCCGGCTCTTTTGCAGAACAGGAAATTTATTGCCGGCGTCCTGCTTTCTGACGCAGAAATTACTTCCGAGCCTGACCATATTACTGTGGTGGGCCATAAGGACGATCCCGCGGCCAAAGACCTTTTCCTGGCTGCGCTGGCTTATCCTTCCACGTACAAACGCGTCGAATGGTGGGACAAGCGCGAGGGCAATCTACCCAATGCGGACGTGGATTATCCGGAACTACCCAAAGCCGCTGCTTTTGCCTGCGCCAACCACATCTGCTCTCTTCCTTCCTTCACGCCCGACAAGCTGGCCAAGCAGGTCGACCGCTTGAAAAGCAAAAAGACAAAAACAGCGTGATCAGAAAAAAGCTTTTAGGGGCCGGGATTTTTATCCTGGCCCTTTTTTTGTCCCGGAGCGTTTTTGCTGAAGACCTTGTGGACCCTCAAATGGTCCAGGCCCAGAACAAGTTCGCGCTTAAAAGTTTTCAGAAGCTGGCGGCCAATAATCCGGAAGGAAATAAAATTTTCTCCGCGCTTGGCACTGGAACTCTTCTACGGCTTTTTTACCGTGACTCGGGCGGCGTAACCCGGGAAGAAATGGCCAAGGTCCTTGAAATTGAAGGCTTGGAGCCAGAAGTCGTCACCAATCGCAATGGAGGGCTCTGGGTCCTTTCCCGCAATACGGGCAAGCCGGAAGAAGTGGAATACTGGTCGCCCATGACTTTTTTGGGCAGCGACCAGACCGAGTTTCGTGAAGATTTTTTGCGCAGGGCCGGGTTTTATAAAATCATTCCACGCAGTTACGATTTGAAGCACCCTTTCATGCCCGTTACCATCAATGAGTGGGTCAAGACCAATACAAGCCGCAGGATCGACAATCTAACCCTGAGCTTTGATCCCGAGTCCCCGGTCGCGGTCTTTGATGCATTTTATTTTAAAGGAAAGTGGGGCGTTCCATTTAATAAAGAAGAAAAGCCGGCTGGATTTTTTAAGAACGGTTCCGGCAATGCAGTTTCATTCATGGCCGCGGAAGGTAACTTTGATTTTTACCGGGACGATACCTTTGAAGGGGTGAATCTGCCGTTTAGCACAGGCCGCTACAGCCTCTACGTTCTTGTTCCTTCGGCTCAGACTGCGCTTCCTGATTTTGTGGCCTCGCTCAATGCTTCGGACCTGGAAAATTGGCTGCGTGGTTTTTTGGACCGTCCGGGCAGGGTGGAAATACCTGCCTTTCGGACGGAGAGCGATTGGGATGTGCGCGCGCTTTTAAAATCATTGGGTATGGAACGGGCTTTTTCTGAAAACGGCGATTTCCGTCAGGCTTTTGCCAACGTGCACAACCACCATTTTCTGGGCAGCTTTGAACAAAAAGCAGTTTTTTTCGTAGACACGGAGTCTGTCGGCGCGCCGCGTACCGCAGTGCCGTATGATATTGATGCTTCGCCTCGACATGAACGGTTTTCTCTTTCCGTAAACCGCCCATTCTTTTTTATTTTGCGCGACAATAAAACCGGGATCTGGCTCGCGGCCGGTTCTGTTTCCAATCCGGATTAAAAGTTCTGGCCTTTGGCCGGACCTCATGGGAAAATACCCGCTATGATTGAAGACGGCAAGAAGGTCCGAATCCAATATACGCTTGAAGTGGACGGGGAAGTGGTAGACAGCACGGACGGAAGAGAACCTTTCGAATTTGTGCAGGGAAAACAGCAGATCATTCCAGGCCTGGAAAAACAGCTGGAAGGCCTGAATGTTGGGGACGAGCGTGAAATTATTGTTGGCCCTGACGATGCTTACGGCGTCGAAGACCCAAACGCCTACATTGAAGTCCCCAAAGAGAAAATGCCTGAGGGCGACCTTGAGGTGGGTATGCTTGTGCATGCTACCACGCCGGATGGAAAGCAGATGGTAGTCAGGGTTGCGGAAATCAAGGAAGAGAGCATTGTCCTGAACTTCAATCACCCTCTCGCAGGCAAAGAGCTTCATTTTAAAATCGTCATTATCGAAATCCTCGATTAAATTCCCGCGCTTTCCCGCCGATAAAAGAACAGGATGAGAAAAAACCTGTTTGACTGGCGTTTCCGGGTCCTCAGGAGAAGAAAACCTTACTTTCGCTTGAAAAAGCCCGGCAGCGGCAACGTCAATAAATAAGGACCTATGAAATCCTGGATTGCAGCCATAGCCATTGCGGTACTTCTTTCCTATTTATCCGGCGTCCGGGTACATCCCGGTTCCCAGCCCATGTTGACATTTCAGAAATCCGACGCGATAGTCCCTCTTTTGCATGATTACATTGTGAGGATGACCGGTGGCGGCCGCGCCCAACAATCTTCCGCGGCTCAGAAGAAACTACCTGGACCAGGTATCGCGCTGCGTCCTCGTACACCGGACCCCAACGCACCCCCTCCTCCGGCCAAAGGCA